>QMNL01000402.1 GCA_003647755.1 Candidatus Coatesiibacteriota bacterium | reverse complement strand
GACTTCGCCGGGAGCAGATCGCTCGGCGTGGGTGTTGGCGTAGGCTTGCTCCTGCTGCTCCTGCGTCTCCTGCGATACCGTAGATATTTTTTTCTCGGTTTGGGTTTCTTGATTTTCTTGGCCCGTATCTCCGCCACTATCGCGTACTTAACCTCGTCGCTGAGAAGCATGATCCCCAGAACCTCGAAATTGGGCTTCTGGTTATCCTTGACGCTATCCTTCTCTGGGGTTGGCGAGGGTTGAGGCGGGATATATCGTTTCCTGTCAGGTCTGAAGAGGTCCTCCTCAACCATTTGCTCATAGCCTGAGCCGGCAGTCATTTTCTTGAGTGAATACTGTTCGCGCGCGATTCTGCTGGGCGGAACGGGGTCGGCCTTGATCTCCTCGCCCAGCGGGCCCTGCCATATCTCGCCAAGCCAAACCGCCCCAGCAACAACGGCCACAAAAAGCGAAAGATTTATCACGAAGAGCTTGCGGAACACCTGTCAGAGACCCCTATGGCAATTCCTTGAGAACATATCCTACTACCTCTAAATCAATGAATATCTTCTTGGGATCACGCTGGTTCTCAGGTCTAAGCGTCATCTTCCTCACCTGAAGCAGCATCTTGTCGTTCATCACCTTTGTCAGAAAATCCTTCAGCTCAGACAGCGAGCCCGCAGCGCTGAGCTCCACAGGAACCGCGACAAAACCAGCCCGTTCCTCTGTCTTCAGTATCTTCTTGCTCCGTGTCTTGAGATGCGATTGCTGCAAGAAGCCGTCCAGCGTCCGCTGTAGATTCGCACCCGCAACGTTTGGATTTCTGGCTTTAATGAGTAGCGACTCAAAGTTGGAGCCTATTTTTTTCAGCTCGTTCAGCTCGTAATCCAGGGCAGCCCTTTGCGAAACCAGCCTCACGCTGTTCTTGTACTGGAACTTAACGTTCTTGATCTCGTCCGACATCTTCGCACTGTAGCGGTATAGTGGGACGAGAGCGAATCTGATCAGAACGAATGCGGCTATCACCACTGCGCCTATTATCAAAACCTTCCGGTCCCGTGCCGTCAGCTTCATTCGCCCTCCCCGTTCCCCGACTCGTCGTTTGCACCGCCGCCTTCCCCAGCATCCTCTTCATGCAACGTGCTCTCAGTAGCGTAGTATGCCGAGCCAGTCGCCGGAAGCCGATTGTCAAACATCTGACCTGCTGGCCCACGCAGCAGTGGGTTTCTGAACGGTAATTCAGGCCCCGAAGATTGAAATGTCCTCTCCATTCCTGTCGCCATCTCTGGAACGCGAAACGGCAGCTGCGGCACCTCGTCCGGTCCCTCGTAATAACCGTTCTCCCCATTGTTCTCACCCGGACCTATCAGCATATCCTCCGGCGCAGGCACAGGGCCTATCAACTCCTGCGCTTTTCCAGCACTCTCCTGTTCCTTGAGTAACTGCCACTGATTCTTGATATCGACCTCGACCACAAGGCTGAATCGCTCACTGTCCTTACCCGATGTTATCCGTCCCTCAAAACGAGCGTTCTTGAAGATCGGGGATGCCTCCAGTTTGGCGAGTATCTCCTCCGGCTTCGCCGAACGACCGCTGATCGAAAGCTTCTGGCCCTTGAGACGGAAATTGGTCAACCACACTTTCTCCGGCCCATCACTGGGCAAGGTTCTGTCGAGCTCCTTGAGCACCAAGAGTGGATTGAGCGTCTCCTCAGATATCGACTTCAGCCCCTTCAATAAGTCATCCCAGGCCTTTATTTGGCGCCGGGTCGCAGAGATCAGATTCACCTCGTTGCGGAGTGATTGAACCTTCGACTCAAAGAAATTGATCTCCATCTTCTGCCTCATGATACTGCTGGCCACAATCGCCACTAACAGAACGCACAGCGAGATGGAAAGGGCGATCATGAATCGCTTCCCGTAGAGCTTGCGCCTGGGCCTGCGCTCCGCCGGCAGAAGGTTGGCGCCCTGCATTTTCTCCTCGAAGTCGCGCATGCCCAAACCTATGGCAGAGCAAAGAGAGCTCGCCCTCTCCGGCGGCACGAGCGAGCGTATCTTCTGATGAGGCTGAAGCAGCCTCACGCGCCCCGCAAAGCCCAGCTCCACCAGCGCCCCCTGGAGATTGACAGCGCTGCGATACTCCCCGGATAGGTATAGCTCGTCGATGTAAACGTTCCCGCCGTTCTCATCTACGTAGGAGGCCAGTTCGCCAAGGATGGCCTGAGCTTTTTTGACCTCTCCCTGTTCCTGAACGCCAAGCGACTCCGCACCATCAACCGCCGGGTCTGCCTCTTTATCGACCCCACTGGTGCCCAGGGCTGACTGAGCGACCGGCGCCTGATCCGAAAGTGCTTTCGCGAGGTCATCCTCAGAAATGAAGCCATAATGAAATAGTATCTGGCCCAGCGGCGTATTGCTGGTCTTCTCCTGCTCCGCCAAGGCCAACTGAAGCTGTTCCTCCGTTATCAGCCCCAACTCCATGAGTTTCTCACCGAGAAGTGTCCTCTTCGGTGAAAGCCTCTGCCAACTTGAACGCAGCCCCTCATGTCTAAGATCGATTGTCCGGCAGTGCATCAGCTCCTTGCCCCTCAAGATGACGACATCAGCACTGCCGTCAT
>QMNL01000046.1 GCA_003647755.1 Candidatus Coatesiibacteriota bacterium | reverse complement strand
AGGTTTTCTCCACGGTTGTTGCCACCGTTGCCGCCGAAGCCAAAGTGGTTCGCGTCTTCAACACGGTTTGTGACTCGGTGCTGTCGCGGCGAGCTAACACCCTCAAGCTCGCTGAACTGTGCGATGCGGTGGTCGTAGTTGGCGGCAGACACAGCGCAAACACGAACCAGCTGGCAGCGGTTTCTCGGCTTCATGGAACCGAGACGCATCACATAGAGCGAGCTGAAGAGCTCGAGGCGGAGTGGTTTCACGGCAAGAAGAGCGTTGGCGTTACGGTCGGCGCCTCGACCCCGGTCTGGATTACCTCGTCTGTGGTTGAGCGGCTCAAGGAGCTTTCGCTTCAGGTTGGATCTGAGGGCAAGAACTAGCTATCGGGCAAGCTCTCGCTTCGAGGTCACGGATTAGCGGGGTTAGCCCGTTCGGCCGGCGCCTCTTTTGTCAAACGCCACTCGGCAAGCAGTTATCGATGGAGGCGTGGCGCTCCGCCTCTTACGGTTTGGATGTGCTGTCCCCTATTGGCAATTGCTCTTATCGCGGTCCTCATGCGGAAAATTGTTCCTGATCTTCACGGATGTCGATGCGTTCCAACTGTGGCTAGCTCTGAGCTGGGAGGACAGTTGGAAGGCTCTTTTAGTCTCGCAAGCTCGATTGCTGCATAGGTTGGCACGCTGTTTGCTTCAACAAAAGGGTGCGATGATCGGAGTAACTGGTTGTTCGAGATTGGATGTTTTGAATTTAGGCTCTCAATGGGCGAATGAGTATTGGTTGGACTTTGTTTAAGGACACAAGAGAAGTGATGGTGAGGAAGAATTTTCCTTTGAGCTGTTGGAGAGAGTTATGCAGATAGCAGACAATCCTGTTTTGAACCTTCTGGGCCGAGCTCTGGACATATGCTCAAGGCGGGCAAGCCTCGTGGCGAGCAATGTGGCCAACGTTGACACGCCCGGCTACAAGGCAAAGACCTTCGATTTTGACGCGGCTTTGGCGGCATCCTCCAACAAGTATGCCGAGATGCAGCCAGTGCGAACCGATCCCAGGCACATGTGCCAAAACGTGGGCAAAGAGCCTGTGATTGACGTTCAGGAGACTGAATCGCCCGGACGTGATGATGGCAACACCGTGAATATCGAGCAGGAGATGGCTGATCTGCTCGAATCAGAGTTGATGTTCACGGCGTCATCAAAGCTGATAGCCAAGAAGATACAGATGCTTAAGACCGCAATTTCATAGGGGAAGACGCGATGAGTTTCTTTGACATCTTGAACATCGGTAGTTCCGGCCTGGCGGCGCAGCGAATCAGGCAGGAGGTGATCTCCTCGAACATCGCGAACGCCTCGACCACTCGGACGCCTGAGGGTGGTCCTTACGTTCGGAAGGACGTTATCTTTAGGCCGGTGAGCGTAACCTCGGACTTCGGGGAGATGCTCTCCTCGCTGACAGACGACGGCCTTCGCGGTGTGAAGGTGGCCGAGATACGTCAGGACGACCGGCCGCCTGAAAAGCGCTTTGAGCCGAATCACCCCGACGCTGATGCGAACGGTTACGTTAGCTATCCCAACATCAACATCATAGCTGAGATGGTCAACATGGTCGAGGCCGCAAGGTCATACGAGGCGAACTTGTCGGTGATGAACGGCACGAAGTTGATGGCGTTGCGTGCGATAGAGCTGGGCACGTAAGAAAGGAGTTAGTTAATGATAGACGTAAAGGTGCAGCCCTTCGGGCCAAATGCAATTGACGGTGAGGGGAAGGCTAGAGAGAGGCAGCCAGGCCGGACTGGGAAGAGCAGTTTCGGCGATTTCCTGAAAGAATCGATCGAGGAGGTCAACAAGCTTCAGAACGAGGCCGACACCTCGATGACGGATTTTGCGACGGGCAGGACGAAGAACATTCAGGATGTGATGATTTCGGTTCAGAAGGCTGATTTAAGTTTTAGGTTAATGCAGAAGATTCGCAACAAGTTGGTTGATGCATATCGAGAGATAATGCGGATGGGAGTTTGAGGTTATTTGATCAAGTAACGGGGATGAACTGATGGCAGAACCGAGTCCAGGGATGGAAGTGAGGCCGGTGGCCGAGAAGGATGGCGGCGGGGCCGAGAATAGTAAACATGGTTTCATTGGCCAGCTGCACGTCATGTTGTCGCACCTGTCGTTGTGGCAGAAGGCGAGTTTGGCTGGTGTCGCGGCGGCCATAGTTATCGGTATTATCTTGCTGGTGTCGTGGAGCAGCCGGACGCAGTATGAGTTGCTTTTTGCGGGTCTTGCGCCTGAGGATGCCGCATCGATAGTTGACCAGCTGAAGCAGAAGAAGATTCCGTATAAGATCTCGATGGGGGGGACGAGACTTGATGTTGAGCGTGGCAAGGCGAGGGACTTGCGCCTGTCGTTCGTTGGTCAGGGGCTTCCAACCGGGGGCAAGACCAAAGGCTTTGAGCTGTTTGATGAGCTGAAGCTCGGAGCGACTGATTTCGTGGAGAACATCAATTATCGGAGGGCTTTGGAGGGCGAGCTTGCCAGGACGATCGTTCGCTTCAAGCAGGTTTCCCAGGCCCGGGTCCACCTCGTGATACCCAAGCGCAGTCTGTATTGGGAGAAGGAGAAGGAACCCACTGCGTCTGTTTGGCTGAAGTTAAGGGGCGGAGCTGGCCTTGATCGGGAGCAGGTGAGTGCGGTTGTCCACCTCGTCGCCGGGGCGGTGGAGGGTCTGTCCCCCAAGAACATAACCATTGTTGATTCGCTTGGAGAGATTCTTACTAACTCAGACCGAGCGCCCTCTGCTGGTCTTACACGGAGCCAGCTTGCGCTTCGCCGAGAGACGGAAAAGATGTATGAGAGGAAGATAGTTTCTCTCCTCCAGCCGATTGTCGGCCAGGACAAGGTGCGAGCAAAGGTGTCGGTCTCGATGGATTTCAGAGAGGTGAAGCTCGAGGAGGAGAACTACGACCCCACCGAGCAGGTCTTGCGGAGTGAGCAGGAGCTCAACGAGGAATCCGGGAAGCCGAATGAGGTTGGCGGTGTTCCTGGGACGCGCTCCAACGTTGGCCAAGAGCCGGCGGCTCCGAAGCCAAAGAAAGAGGGGAGTTACATCAAGCGCACTCAGCGAACGCGGAACTACGAGGTAGGCAAGACTGTTCGCAAGACGATCGAGCATCCGGGCGAGATAAAGCGGGTCTCTGCGGCCGTGATTTTAGACGACAAGGCTGTCGTCAAAGATAAGGATGGCAAGCGGAGTTACGAATATGAGCCTCTTCCAGCGGTAGAGATCGCGAAGTGCACGGAGCTCGTTAAAAAGGCGATTGGGTTCTCGAAGGACAGGGGCGATACGGTTGTCGTGGAGAATCTGTCGTTTGACAGACAGGCTGCCGAGGAGGAGCAGTTGGCGGCTGCCCAGGACCAACGTGAGGCGTTTTGGGCCAAAGTGGTGGGTGCGGTTCGAGTGCCCCTATTGGTCATTGCTCTCATTCTGATTTTTGTTCTGGTGATTAGACCTTTGATGAAAGGTCTGGTAGTTCGCGGGGAGACCCTTGCACCGGCACCGGCGCTCGCAGCTATCGGGGGCGATGGGGGTGCGGGCCCCGAGTCGCTACCGGGGAGCGAGGTGGAGCCAGAGATGTCGCTCCAGGGCAAGACGGTCGAGCAGCTGGAGGCGGAGCTTTTGGCTGGAGAGCCTCGGCGTGGGCGCGCTAGCAAGCGGGATGTCTTGCTGAAGCGCATTAACCACATAATCCAGAGGGAGCCAGACACAGCATTGCAGTTACTTCGGACTCTGATGCAGGGCCACAATAAGCAGTAGGAGGGATTCAGTAAGTGGCTATTGAGACGTCAACAGGTGTGCAGAAAGTCGCCAAGCTCTTGGTGCTTCTCGGTGAGGAGACGACGGCCAAAGTTTTCAAGATGCTCGCGTATGACGAGGTTCAGGAGATAACAAGGGAGATCTCCCTAGCGGATTCGATTGATAAGGACGAGGCAGAGGCCCTGCTTGAAGAGGTTTACAATATGTATATGGCTCAGGAGTACATCGCCCAGGGGGGCATAGAATACGCCAAGAAAGTGCTCTCTAAGTCAATGCCTCCTGACGAGGCCCGGCGGATAATTGACAGGCTGACGAAGACACTTCAGACGACTGGGAGGTTCACAAGTCTTAGGAACGTGGACCCATCGCAGTTATCGAAGATAATTGAGAATGAGCATCCGCAGACGATAGCGTTGGTCATAGGTCACTTGGACCCTTCTCGGGCGGCAGAGCTATTGTCGGCGTTGCCAGAGGAGATTCGGTCAGATGTAACGCTTCGGCTGGCGGCCCTGGAGGAGATTTCGCCGGAGGTGTTGACCAAGATTGGGTCGGTTCTGGACGAGAAGCTCGAGTCGCTGTCAGGGCTTCAAACTGAGGAGGTTGGCGGCGTGCGGATGGTAGCAGAGATACTTAACCGCATGGATAGAAGCACGAGTCGGGGCGTGCTGGAGATGATCGAGAGCAATAATCCGGAGCTTGCGGCCACGATTCGAGACCTCATGTTCGTGTTCGATGACATCCTTCTTCTGGATGACATGAGTATCCGCGAGATTCTTAAGAATGTCGATCGGAAAGCCCTCACAATGGCGTTGAAAGGGACGACCGACGAGATGAAGGAGAAGTTCATGCGGAACATGTCGGAGCGTGCCCAGCAGCTCTTGGTGGAGGAGATGGACTACCTTGGCCCGGTGCGGCTGAAAGATGTCGAGGCGGCGCAGAGGGAGATAGTCGAGGTCGTCAGGGGCCTCGAGGAGGAACAGGTCATTCAGATAGGTGGTGGAGGCGACGAGGTCGTTGTCTAATATATTGAAGCGTTCCGAAGTTCAGAACGTTAATTGTGTTCCTTTTGGCCTCAAGAGCCTTGTGAGCTCGACGGACAACGAGCTCGTAGAAGCTGGGCTGTCGCGCATCAAGAAGGCTGAACATGCCTCGGACGGCCCCCGTTTCCCCGGTGGACCACCCCGAAGCAGCGACATTGCTGGCGCACAGTCTCAGGCCGATGAAATAGTGCGCAAGGCCGAGGCGCGGGCCGCCGAAATTATGAAAGTGGCCAAAGAGGAAGGTTTTCGCCTGGGCAAGGATGAGGGTGCGCAGAAAGCTCTCGAAGAGGCCCGTCGTGAGGCGAAGTCGGAGGTTGCCACGGCGGTGGCCGCATTTCATGCCGCGGCATCCGAGCTCAGGTCGGCTCGGCGTGAGGCCATGGCCGAGGGTGAGACCGAGATGTTGGCGCTAGTTCTTGGCATCACGAGGCTTGTCCTGGCTCGCGAGATCAGGATGGACAAGACCCTGATCATTGAGCAGATCAGGCGCGCGGCGGCTTTTCTTGCCGAGGCGGCTGAGATAACGGTCAAGCTACACCCGATCGACCTGAAGGTTGCACAGAGCAATGTGGATAAGCTCGTCCCAGAGGGCAGGTCGATGAGGTTGACGATAGTGGCGGACAAGAGTGTCGAAAGGGGTGGGTGCGTGCTCGAGTGTAGCAGAGGCACGGTCGATGCGCGCATATCGACGCAGTTGCAGAGAATAGAGGCTGCTTTCGAGAAGGTCAGGAAGGACCCTGATCCGAAGAGTGAAGCGTCGCTGGGCGATCGGGCTTTGGGTGGAGAGACAGAGAGTGCTTAGTTCACGTTCACTACTTGCAAGCGCTTGCCGGGTGGGGCCGATAGAGGTTTCTGGCACGATCAACAAGGTTGTTGGTCTGGTGGTGGAATCTTCCGGGCCGCCGGCCGCGGTGGGCGATCTGTGCGTAATTCACGGCGGGCGTGGGGATGTGATGACCGAGGTTGTTGGCCTGAGGGATGAGAAGGTGCTGTCAATGGCCTTGGGGAATATGGACGGCATAAAGACAGGAGAGAAGATAGAGCTCGTCGGCGAGCGGGCGGGCATCCCGGTTGGATTTGGACTCATGGGAAGGGTGCTCAACGGCAAGTGTGAGCCGATTGACCAGAAGGGCCCGATTGACGGCGCCAACGACACTTATCCGCTTAGGCGGCAGGGGCTTGAGCCGCTCAAGCGAGGCCCCATCACGGAGCCGATCGCCACCGGCGTGAGGTCGATCGACGCCCTCGCCACGATTGGGAAGGGCCAGCGGATGGGGATATTCTCCGGAAGCGGCGTCGGCAAGAGCATCCTGCTGGGCATGATCGCCCGGAACACGAGCGCAGATGTCAACGTCGTTGCGCTCGTTGGTGAGCGCGGCCGCGAGGTTCGCGAGTTTTTGGAGCGAGACCTGGGCGAGGAGGGTCTCAAGAGAAGCGTTGTCTTCGTATCCACCTCGGACACCCCGGCGCCTCTTAAGATACGGGCGGCGTTTGCGGCGACCAGCGTTGCGGAGTTTTTCCGGGACATTGGGCTTGACGTCATGCTGATGATGGACTCGGTAACGCGACTTGCGATGGCACAGCGAGAGATCGGCCTTTCGGCGGGTGAGCCTCCGTCAACGCGCGGTTACCCGCCCTCGGTCTTCGGTATGCTTCCCAAGCTCTTTGAGCGAGCAGGCAAGAGAGAGGGCAAGGGAAGCATTACTGGCCTGTACACCGTCCTTGTGGAGGGCGACGACCTCGACGAGCCGGTCTCAGACCACTGCCGCTCGATTTTGGACGGGCACATAGTCTTGTCGAGAGGGCTCGCCAATAGGGGGCATTATCCAGCTGTGGATATATTGAAATCCCGCAGCCGCGTGGCGACCTCCGTCATCTCCGAGGACCACCTGGCGGCGGCCAGTGCTTTTAGAAGAGTATTGGCAGTGCATCACGACAACGAGGATTTGATAAACATCGGCGCCTACAAGAAAGGCAGTAACGCCTTGATTGACTACGCAATCTCAAAGATGAGCGATTTCAACCAATTTCTCCGCCAGGAGCCTGACGAGAAGAGTGACTTCGCCAGCACCGTGGAGTCGCTGAGATTTCTGGTGGCAGAGTCGCCAGACGAGTAGGAGGAAGGATATGAAAGCGTTTAGGTTCAGGCTTGAGAGGGTATTGCAGCTGCGGCAGCAGATCGAGCAGGAGAAACGGCGGGAGCTGAGCGTCATGCTATTCGACCTCAGACAGCTCGAGGCAAAGCTGCACGCCCTGCAGAACGACTTGAACTCGTGCAAGAAAGAGATGTCACGGGACCTCGAGCAGGAGGACCTGTCGATCGCCAGAATCGAGGTCTTTGCGGCTTATATCAAGAGGACGATGTCGGCAATCGACGCTCAGAGGGAGCTCATATCGGAGCTTCTCAAGAGAATCGAGGCGAAAAAGAACGAGCTGATAGAGTCCATCAGGGAGCGCAAAGCCATGGAGAGCGTGAGGTCGAAGAGGCTGGAGCAGTATCACAAGGAGTTCGCCCGTGCGGAGATGAAGTTCCTGGACGAGGTGGCAAGCTTTCCTCGGCCTTTATCGATATAATGGGAGAGATATTGAGAAATGTGGATTAGAGTAAAGAACACAACGTTAGGGAGCCTGCGCGGGGGCAGCGGCCGAGGTCTGTGGGTTCGCCTATCGCTGGGTGTGCTGATTATCAGCCTGCTGATGCTCTTTCAGAGCACAAGCGTGTGTGGTAGCACCAAACCCGGCGTTGACAAGATCAAGCAGTGGCTGCACAGGGGTCCAAAGCTGACCGGGGCGACGACCTCTGCTGACAAGCGGGCGGTAGAGTCGATGCTGGAGACGTTGAGGCTCCGGCAGGAGGAGTTGAATAGGAAAGAACAGGAGCTCGCAGAGGCCCGTAAATCGCTTGAAGAACTTAAGACCCGACTTAAGAAGCAGATGGCCTCGATCAAAGAGATCAGGGACTCCGCAGAGGAGCTTCTCAGCAAGCTGGAGGGCAAGAAGCAGGAGCGCATCGACAGCCTGGTATCACTATACGGAACAATGAACGCTCAGAACGCCGCCTCGGCCCTGCTTGAGGTTTTCAAGAAGGACCCCTCGCTTGTGGCCGCGCTGCTTCAGGCAATGAACAAGAAGCGGGCGGCGATAATACTGGATGGAATCACCGCGAAGTCGCCGGACGTGGCGGCAGAGATCACGGTGCGGGTCGGCAAGTACAGATAGGACAAGATAGACTGAAAAAATGACTGTCATGCATGGTAACGCCATTCTCCCGCTTGTGGGAAATAAAGCGCCCGCGGCTAAGCAACGCAGCGAAGGCCGCTTGCGGGTCGGCAGGCAGCATCAGGCGTTGAGCGCCTCGTTCCTCTCGGCTCTTGTTGCCAAACTGAGCGAGCTCAGTGCCCCACGAGCAACGAGAGAGCAGTTAGGGCTCCCGCTTGGGTCAGAGCCATCGCGGAGGGGTCGGGCTGAGAAGAACAGCCCCGTTGTGCGGGCGGATGATTCGGCAACCGTGGCATCGGAACAAGCAATAGCGGCGAGAGCAGGCCGCTCGGCCGCACGTCCCGGTCGGGGTCTGGCCAGCCACATCCGAACAGCACCGCGGAGGCTTGTAGTCGAGAGTCGCTTCATCACCAGGCACGGTGGACGACGTAGTAATCGAAACCTCTCGAGCTCATCCAGGGAGATTGAGGCACAGCCCAGAGCAGGTAGGGGCGGTGCTTGGACGGCCGTGCGTCCATTCGGCGTATCCAAAGGGGCAGAAGATCTATCCCTAGCGATACGGAGACCACCGAGAACAATCCTCAATATGGACCGACTGGAGGGGAGAGTCGCCATGCACAGCCCAACGAAGCAGCACCGCTTGGGCCGCTTTGGAGCGATGCGCCGCGCAGCTCATCCTCATGTCAGGTCTTTGCACTTCAACTCCAATGCCTTCCGACAGGCATCCGTTGGTATCAGGCGGCTAGTTCCTACGAACAAGGGCCTTACACAACCTCACTTCGGGCCCTCTGAAAGCCGCCAAGATAGCTACCTCCCGGCTACAACAAGTAGTGCGGCCAGGCGCAGACTACCCAGCAAAGCTTCTCGCTTCTGGGGCAGGAGTGAATCGCATCATCCCTCCTTCCGCGCTCTTGGTCTCCCACAAGAAAGCGACAAACTGACGAGTAGTCTGAAGTCGTCTGGCCGCCT
>QMNL01000401.1 GCA_003647755.1 Candidatus Coatesiibacteriota bacterium | reverse complement strand
AGAAAGGGCGGAACGGCACGAGCTGCTGCTCAAGCGCTACAGGCATCAGCAGGAGCATATCGCACACGTCCAGACCTTCATCGATAGGTTCAGATACAAGGCGAGAAAGGCCAGCGCGGTTCAAAGTCGGATCAAGTATCTTGAGAAGCTCGAGAGGATTGAGATACCGCCCGAGCCGAAGAGCTTCAGGTTTGTCTTCCCACAGCCCGAACGAGGCGGCAAGGAGGTCGTGCGCCTGACCGGCATCCGAAAATCTTATGGCGACAACAGAGTTTTCGACGGCTTGGACTTGCTCGTCCGCCGGGGCGAGCGAGTGGCTGTGGTCGGCGTGAACGGCGCCGGCAAGAGCACGTTGTTGAAAATAGTCGCCGGCGTGGAGCCAATCGACAGCGGCGAGATAAAACTGGGCTACAACATCAAGCTCCAGTATTTCTCGCAGGAGCACGAGATCGACCTATCGCCTGAGAACACAGTGCTTGAGGAGATGGAGTCGGTTGCGCCGATCGAGATGGTGCCGCGATTGCGCGGCATTTTGGGCAATTTCCTCTTCACGGGCGACGATGTTCTCAAGAAGGTGAAGATTCTGAGCGGGGGCGAGAGGTCTCGCCTGGTTCTCGCCAAGATGATGTTTCGCCGCGCCAATTTCCTCGTCTTGGATGAACCAACTAATCACCTCGATATCGCAGCCAAACAGATATTCGAGGACGCGATTCAGAGGTTCGAGGGAACGGTTCTCATTGTTTCACACGACCGCCGACTGATGAACAACATCGCAACGCGAGTTGTCGAGGTGAAGGATGGTTGCGTAACGTCGTTCCTGGGAAACTACGATGATTACTTATACCGCAAGGATCGTCTATCATCAGACGGTAGCGGTGCTGACCGTCCGGCGAGCGGTCCGGACAGTTCGGCCACAAAGAACGTCAAAATCGGGACGGCGCCGCACCCGAAGAGTCGAGAGGGCAGAAGGCTCAAGCAGCAGACAATTCGCGAGAGGGCAAGGCTGTCGCAGGAGATTGAGCGCATCGAATCTCAGATTGAAGCCGTTGAAGAGGAGATCGAGGAGGTGGAGGCACAGATCGAGAGACTGGATGCCGAGTTTCCCGGCTCTGAGTCGGAGCGGGCTGCGCCGAAGTTTCGCGACGCCAGGGTGCGGAGTCGCAAGCTCGGCAAGCAGCTGAAACGGCTGTATCGGAAGTGGGATACTCTCTCAAAAGACCACGGCGACCTGAAGGACGCGCTCGCCAAGCTGAGCACGTAGGTAAGTGGAAGACGGCAACGGGTCGCCCCCTGATTCTGCAGCATGGGCAAGGCACAAAAGCAGCGGGGATTCGGGGACACGCTGCGGCTGTCCCCGATCAGATCGATCTCCCTCTCGTGCGGCGGAGTGCCACCGTGTCATGCGGTGACCAGCCGCCTCATGCGGCGGAGAGGAGTTTCCGCAGGGAGAGCAGGACGAACCTGAGCATATCCAGGGTAGTATCGCCCTCGATATAGCGAGTGCGGACGACAGCGGCAAACGGCGAGACGACCGAGACTGCGCGAGGGTGCTGGGCGAATATGAGCGCGACGTCCTCGCCACGCAGAGCACCCTCCTCGCGGAACTCGAAGTACAGCGAGGCGCCTCGCCGGCTCACGACCGCAAGGCCGACCTGTTTGGCGATGAGTTTTAGCCGAACGAGCGTGAGCAGGTTCTCGACTTCCTTTGGCATTGGCCCGAAACGGTCTAGCATCTCGCTGGCGACCTCGTCGATCGTTACCTCATCCTTTGCGCCTATGAGTTTGCGGTACATGTAGAGCCGCTGGTCACAGTCAGTGATGTAGTGGTCAGGGATCACTGCATCAATGGGGAGATTGAACGTTGGCTCGGGGATTCTGGCGCCGGTTGGCTCGCCCTTCATCTCGCGGACGGCGTCCTTCAGCAGGTCGCAGTATAGGTAGAAGCCTACGACGTTCATGTGGCCATGCTGTTCGGGGCCAAGCAGGTTCCCTGAACCCCTTATCTGCAGATCGTAGTTTGCGATCCTGAATCCAGAGCCGAGCTCGGTCAGCTCGTTGATGACTGCCAACCGCTTACGGGCGTCCGGCGTGAGCGTCTTCACGTTTGGTATCATCAGGTAGGCATAGGCCTGATGCTTATACCGCCCGACGCGACCGCGCAGCTGGTAGAGCTGGGCAAGCCCGAACCTGTCCGCCCGGTTGATGATGATCGTGTTGACGAAGGGGATATCCAGGCCCGACTCGATGATCGCAGTGCAGAGCAGAACGTCGAACTCGTTACGAACGAACCTCACCATCACGTCCTCAAGCTGTCTTTCCTCCATCTGGCCGTGCGCCACCGCTATGCGCGCCTCGGGCACGAGCCGCTTAAGCATCTGCGCCATCGCGTTAATGCTCTTCACGCGGTTGTGGACGAAGTAAACCTGGCCACCTCGGCTGATCTCGCGGATTATCGCCCCGCGAATCAGTTCCTTGTCAAAGCGGACGATTCTGGTCTTGATGGCGAGCCTGTCCTCTGGCGGCGTGTCGATAATGCTGATGTCGCGGAGGTCCGAAAGCGCCATGTGCAACGTCCGGGGGATGGGCGTGGCCGTCATGGT
>QMNL01000400.1 GCA_003647755.1 Candidatus Coatesiibacteriota bacterium | reverse complement strand
CCCTCTGCCTCACGTAGGCCGCACTGACCATGTTCGATATCTCGCGCGCCTCGGAAAGCATTGCCTCAAGCTCCTGTTTTCGCTGCTTATCTGAGGTATCCTTCAGCTTCTTCTCCAAGACCTGCTCAAGCTCGAAAGAGGTATCGAAATGGTCCTCGATCGCACGCTGACCACGACCCGTGACGAAGATCGCCTGCTCAATCCCAGAACTCTTCGCCTCCTCGACCACGTACTGGATAATCGGCTTGTCAACTAGCGGCAGCATGACCTTCGGCTGCGCCTTCGTGGCAGGCAGGAACCTTGTGCCAAGACCCGCCGCAGGGAAAACCGCCTTTCGAATCTTCACTGGCTCTTCCTCAAAATGTTCTCAAACTCTCTACCGTCTTCTTGTCCAATGCCATGTAGGCCTGCACCATGAGCTCAACCGCCGCATCGAAGTCCCCTCGATGAATTATCGACACGTGGGAATGAATATACCTCGACGCGATGCCAATGTATATGCTCAAGACACCCGTGCCGCTAAGGTTGATCCGGCCGCCGTCCGTCCCACCTCCGTCTAGTACCCCAAGGAAATGCTTGATCTTGTGCTTCTCGGCAATCTCGATCATGAAGTCGCGAAGCTTCATGTTTGGTATGAGCGAATTGTCAAAGACCATTATGCCAACGCCGTTACCCGGCTTCTCGGGCCGACCTTTCATGCCGGGACTTGTGTCCTTCGCTGTGCATACATCCAAGGAAAATGCTACGTCTGGTTTGCAGAATGCCGCAGCTGTCTTGGCACCCCGCAAGCCAACCTCCTCCTGCGTCGTTCCAACGCCAAACGCCAAGTTAGGGTGCTTCATCTTCGACAGGCGCCTCATCGCCTCAGTCATAATGAGGACGCCGATCCTGTTGTCCCACGCCTTCGCCATGTACATCTTCTTATTCGCCATTATCTCAAACTCGGTCACCGGGGTGATAGGATCGCCCGGCCGGATATCCAGCTTCTTCTTCACGTCAAAGCCAACGGACTGACCCACGTCGATGAACAGGTCCTTTATCTTAGGCAGCTTGTCTCTCTTGTCCTTATCCAAGTCATGAATGGCCGGCGAACCAATGACGCCTATCACTCGTCCCTTTCTCGTCTGGATCGCCACCCGATGCGCAAGCATGTTGCCCGGCCACCAGCCCCCAACGGGCAGAAACTTCACAAAACCCTCGTCCGTAACCTGCTGAACCACGAAACCGACCTCGTCCATGTGCCCAGCCATCATGACTCTCGGCGTCTCTGACGTGCCACGGTGTTTGCAGATGAGGCTGCCCAAGTTGTCCCGCTCGAACTCGCACGCGTCTGCTAGCTCGGCCTTCACCAGGTTCGCTACTTCATGCTCAAATCCCGAGATGCCCTCCGCCTCGGTCATCCTCTTCATTAACTTCTCTGTCCTGTCCATCAGCTCTCTCCTATCTCAACAACGAAACCATCTGACAACTCTGAAGATACTACTAGGTGCCAGCTTTGCCTGATTATAGCTGTGCCCAGAATCGAGTCAAGCATGGCGGGCGCAAGAGGCTTGCCAGCCAGCCAAGCGCTCAGGCAACAATCTGAAGTCGCTTCACAAACTGCGCAAGTCGCGGACGCAACGACAGGAGCTCCGCACCATCTACCGGCTCAACCTCCGCCAACCCAGGGTCTAAGGTCTTCTCGTTCTTGAAGTTCTGCACTGTCCACACGTCGGCACCTCGTATCGCCTTCCCGATGAGATCGAGATCGTCAAATGTCAGAAACTTAGGGCAGAATGTGGTGCGGAACTGGTGCGGCAGCCCAGAACCTCTTATTAGTTCTATTGACTCACAAATGGCGTCCAGAGGCGCAGCTATCCCCGTTACCGCATCCATCTTGCTTTGCTCAAGCGGCGCCTTGACGTCCATAACAGCGTAATCCACAAGCCCTCTGTTGATTAGGTCTCGCAGAACGGCCGGCCTCGAGCCATTCGAGTCCAGCTTCACCTTCAGCCCATATCTGTGCAGCGCGCTCAACAGGTCCGGCAGCGTGGGGCTCAGCGTCGGCTCCCCACCAGTTATGACGACGCCCTCAATCCAGTTCTTCTGCTTTCTGAGCTTCGGAAAGATGACCGCCTCGGGGATTCTCGGCACCTCCTTGGGCCGCAGCACTAGATCGGCGTTATGACAGTATGGACAGCGGAAGTTGCAGTTCGGCAAGAAGATTATTGAACAAACCGCCCCGACCCAATCAAGAAACGAAACTTCCACAAAACCGCGAATATCGTAGTTCATTACTTCACATCCCCATCAATTGATCCCGACAAGTCTCTCTTCACCATCAGCTCGCAATACTCCACTATAAAGCACATCACTGAAACCTACGGCAGCGCCCGCGAGACCGTCCAACTTAACATCATTGAGGTTACCAGCAGGCAAAGCCCCGGCAGAACGAAGTACGGCATCAATTCCTCGAAGGTCGAGAAACGCTGACCCTTGAGTTTGGATGCCTCAGCCTTGCTTATCTGGGCATAGACGCGCTTCAGGGACTCCGCGTCGGTCGCTCTGGAGTATCTCCCGCCCGAGGTCTCGGCGATAGCTTTGAGTGTCTTCTCGTCCAGCTT
>QMNL01000045.1 GCA_003647755.1 Candidatus Coatesiibacteriota bacterium | reverse complement strand
TAGAAGCCGAGCTGCTTGATGAACAGGGCAAACGTTCGCACGGTGTGGGACGGGCTGCCATACTCGCGGCGCAGGATATGAGCCACAAACCGCGAGAACGTGTCTGGTATGCCCCAGTTTAGGGATGGGTTGGTTGAGGCGCGGAACGCGAGGTACAAGTAAACCGACGCCCCGAGGAGGCCGAGCACCGTTGCGCCGAAGAGCGCTCCGCCGTTTCGCAGCAGTCGCGGCGATCTGTATATTACATAGACGACGAGCGCTGCGAGGATTAGGGCGACTGTGTGGTGGCTAGCGAGGCCCAGGCCGCCTATGAACGCCGCGGCAAGGAGCAACCTGTGGTCCCTCCTGCCTTCTGGCTGGCGCTCCCACAGCAAGACGAGGTAGAGTATCAAGAGGATTACTAGAAGAGTAAGTGCATAGACCTCCGCGATCGTGGTCTGCGACCAGAAGGTGAAAGAGAATGTGAAGGCAACGGCGGCGAGCGTCGAGCCTAGGACCGTGAAATGTGGCGGCCTGTTGGTTGGGTGATCGTTCTCGGAGACGCAGATGCAGACTTTGAAGAGGACGAACACGCTCGCCGCTCCAAAGAGTGCGGAGGCCAGGGCACACCTTTCGGCGAATGAGCCGAACGGGAAGATGATGCTCACGATCTTGATCAGAATAACAAAGATCGGGTATCCGGGGGGATGGGCTATGCCCAGGCAGCTTGCGGCCGTGATGAGTTCACCGCTGTCGCCGACGTAAATAGTGGGGCAGAGCGTCTTCAGGTAGGTGAAGAACGCCAACAGAAACAGCGCAAGACCTACCCATAGCCTCACAGGGAAGTCAAAGGGGCGACCCGTGGAGGGCGGGACGCTGCTGGGTTGCTTTTTTAGACCGGACCTCCTGAGCGTGCACTGTCGCTGCAGAAAGAGGTCCCCAGCGATGCTGCGAGAGAGCTCTCTGTTCAGCGAACTAGTGTCTATTCGGTCAGCTGCGGCATTCTTAGTCGAGCACGTAGCGCGAAGCGCTCTCGATGGATTTCCTTTTAGCCAAATCCAATCGTCGAAATTCCTCTTTGACGGCCTCCTCTAAGCGTTCCCGTATCGCCCTCATTTCTTCAGGTGTATTGAACATGTTCAAATCGGGCATGCCCGCGAGGTCTCTTAGGGTGACTTTCTTGCGGTTCATGACGTCCTTAACCACTAGTGCTCCTCCCTCCGTATCCAATTATCATTGCGCATTCGCAAGGCAACTATACATAGTGTATCCCTCATTGTCGAGTGGGATTAGTTTCTTCTTAAGGATGATCCTGTCGGTCTCATTACCCAAGAAGTCTACATCGTTAACAATCAAGCATGATGGGTAGTGCAAGACAAGAAATGACATAACGTCATCCGGCGTAGCCGTTGTGTCCCATATTATCTCTCCCAGGACTTTACTCTTGCTGAAACTAGACTTGCTTGCGATTTCCGCCAGCCAGATGAACCTCGGCATTGGCAATTGAGCGTAAAGCCTGTCGATTCCGCGCGGGGCCCGAGCTCCTTCAGCCTTGTGGCTGCGGAAAGCCTTATAGGAAACCGAGGATGCAAGCAGGACTCGAATGACAACTTCAGACTTGGGGAGCGAGGGTGAAAGCTCCTTTAGGCCCAGTGCTTCGTCATCCATTAACTTCAGCGTCAATTTCTCTACTTGCTCGGCAGTCAAGTGCATCTTCTCGTATAGCGGGACCACAAATGCGTCGATATCAGAAGTAGTGTATTCTGAGGTCTGCACAAGACGTGGGGGACCCGGTGTCAGCATGACCTGATACGGGAACCAGTTGTCATCGTTTATGACCAGGCCCTGCAAATAATCGTAGCTTGTGAGCACCTCGGTTCCTCCGAGGAGGTTCTCATTGGGTTGGCGGCCAGAGATGTGCCCCACAGCCACGACCGCGTGGTTCTCTCTCTCAATAGTGCAGATCACGGACAAACCAGAAGAGACATATGCGAGAAGGAAACGCTCAAACTCAAGTGGCGCGTAGTTCTCTCTGCAGTATATTTCAGGTGAGAGCCCAAATCGAGTGAATATCTCTGCTATCTGGCTTACTGTCAGGCCATGTGATGATGGCACCAGACGTCCCAGGGAATAGTCGCTGGTCATTTGCGTGATTTGATAGGGATAGACCTCCTTGTAGGTTCTGTACTTCTGAGATAGATACCTGAAAACCATCCAACAAGCTGCGTGAGCGCACCTTGTTACGTCCTTGTGTTGCTTGATGAAGGGGAAACCCTGAACCTCGAGTTCAGCGCCACAGATATGGACCTTGTATCTCGCACAACATATTGAACCTACGACTCCATCAAGTCGTCTGGGATCAAATATCGTTCTGCCTATGCACTGCGCCCTTGTCGGCCTCACGGTCATGTACCCGATGTAGTCATCCTGGAATCTATCGAGAGAACAAAGATCCCGCTCGTTCACGATTCGACTAAAGAAGTGTATCCTGAGGCATCTGGACTGGTATTTCGCGAACTTCCTTGAATAGAAACCTGAATAGACGTCTCTGAAGTCCTTATCGATATACTTGCATTCGACGACTGCGGACCTGGCTCGTTTCTCTAACAGCCCACGGAAATTAGCGAAGTAGCCTCCCAAGCGGCCGTATTTCCTGCCTTGAAGTAGTATCTCGCATTCTTCGGGGAGGCGATCCCAGTCACGAGGCTCTTCGAGGCGGATGATCTTGAAAAACTCCCCCGTCGGGTCGGAATTTTGGCCTGACGGCAGCTTTTCGTCTAGCACGAAACGCCTTACTCGTTTCAGCTGCGAATAAGGCCTGCCTAGTCTACAACGACAAGGTATGGGAAGAATGTGCTGTGATTGCCGTCCTTGTCAGTCACCTGGACTTCTATCAAATGATGGCCTCGGTCGCCGCCCGCGATATGGCACCTTGACCCGTAGTAGGCTCTCTGCCCATCAGCAGTGAGCCGACCGAGCTCGACTCTGTCAAACGGGAAATCACCGTGGTCGAGAGACGATCTGTGCGCCTCAACCGAGGCGATGTCCGAAAGACCATCTGGATCATTAACTATGACGTTCAGGAAGAGCGTGCCACCCGTATTCTGGTCGATCTTGCAGTTACCATAGCCGGCCATGAGTATCTCTGGCTCAGCGCCGACACCTCGGCTGGGGACCCCACGTATTGAATCCAGGATGTAGTTTTGAAGGTTGAGGCTCAGGTTTGATGCGGGCTTGCCGCCGACTGGAGTAACCTCTCTGTTCGAGACTGCTAAGGACGATGCGCCCAGGCCCGGAAGATCAAACTGCGGATAATTATCGACTGTAACGTAAGGCCATACGTTGCTGGTGTTGCCCTCGGCGTCGGTCGCCCTGACCTCCAACAGGTAGGGGCCAGCAGGAAGGCCTGGCTGAACGTTTACGAAACAGCCGTAAATCCCATCTCCCGCAAGACCGTCCTGAGACTGGCCATCGTCGTGGAGTGAGACAAGTGGCTCACCGTCGTAGCACAGGTCAACCCGCGCGATGTCGTTGTCCGGATCGGTGCAATAGGCCACAACGTGGAGTTTGCCTCCAAGTCGCTGCGAGATATGAGAGCCGAAGTAACCGGCCATCCATACCGTTGGCGGGACGGAGCGGGCAAACGATGTTCCCGGAGAACCTCCCTCGATGTTCGGGCCATCGATTGAGCCGATAACAGGATACCTCGTCGTCTTGGCCGAGGCATCGGCAAACAGATAGTAGTGGGTGTGGTCTCCCGCGGTGAGCATTATTCGAGCGGAATAGTAGCCGTTCGCCGGCTGCCCGGAGTCCAACGCCAGCGCATACTCAGCGTCGTCCACGATCACCTTCGCCACGGACGGTTTCTCCTGTTCTTTATCGAAGTAATGAATCTTGAACGTGTATCGAGTTGTGCTCTTGCCCGAGGGCACGCAAGACTCACCGGAGAGCGTGGGCGGCGTGTTATGAACGGGCAGCTCCGAAAGCGCGTAGAACTTCTCCTCGGAGCCGAAATAGACGCTGCCGTCCGGCCCGATTGCCGGCGAGCTGTGGACGTTGAAGCCGTATCCTGGCCTCAACGGGTCGTAGAAGCGCCACAGCAGCGTGCCGTCCTTGTCCAGGCAGTAGAGGTTCCCGTCGTGAGAGCCAAACAGGATGTTCCCGTTGGCGTCGATAGCAGGAGAAGTGTGGATCACGTTGTTGGTAACATAGGTCCACTTGATCATGCCCGTGGACGCCTCGATTGCGTAGAGGTTGTGGTCATAGGAGCCAACATATAGCACACCATCGTCGGACAGAGCGGGCGAGGAGTGAACAATGTTGTCGGCCAGGACGCGCCATTTCAGCGTCCCATCAGAGTTGATGGCAAGTATCTGGTAGCCAGCGCCAACGTAGGCCGTCTCGTCGGGGCCGACGACCGGCGATGAGGTTACCACCGCACCAGTGTCGTAGCTCCAGCGCAGGTTCCCGTCATGCCAGACTGCGTAGAGCTTGTTGTCGTCCGAGCCGAAAAAGACCGTCCCGTCAAACCATATCGCCGGCGATGACGTTACCCAGCTGCCCGTGCGGAACTGCCATCGCAGTTGGCCGTCGGAGGTCATCGAGTAAAGGTAACCGTCATCGCAGCCGAAGTAGATATTTCCATCAATCCCTATTGTAGGCGAAGAGTCGATCTCGCCGCCGGTCTTGTAGGTCCAGTTGAGCGAGCCGTCCTGATTGAAGCTATAGAAATAATGATCGCCCGAGCCGACGTACAAGTTCCCGTTTTCGTCGATAACAGGCGTGCTGGCGATGTAATCCCCGGTGCTTGCAGCCCATTTGACCGTCCCATCGGTGTTTATTGCATAGATGTTGCCGTCATAGCAACCGAAATAGACGACGTTGTTAGCATCGACCACGGGCGAGGAGACAATGTAATCGCCAGCAGTGAAGCTCCAGTTGAGCGTCGGTGCGGAGGTCGCACCGACTGGGGACCTGCCGCTGTGAATGGGGTCGTGCCTGAACATCGGCCAGGTGGTGGTTGTATCCTCCGACAGGACAGTTGGACCGTAGAAGTATGGTGGGACGTCGCTGGTCTCCGGCAGTCGCACCGTGCCAGCGCCACTGCCACCCGCGAACTCGAAGTAGAAGGTGTGGTAGCCAACCTTCAACGACGTGGTGTAGGAGTAGGTCCCCTCCCACGGGTCACCTGCCACGAGGCTCATGTTCCGGGGCATGTTGTCTATATAGACCAGCGCAGATGCGGGAGCCACGAGGTCCCTGTCAAAGAAGTCAACGCTATAGGTGAACTGCGTCTTAACCGTCCCGATCTCAGGCTCCACTCGGCCAAATGTAAGCCCAATGCTTCTGCCAGTCCAGAAGCAAAACGTGTATTGAGAGTTGTTGGGACATAGCTCCAGATCGCTGACCTGCATCTTGACGCAGACCTGCCGGTTTGCGGCGAAAGACTGTCCGGGGACGTAGCTGTAACGGTAGCCATTCTCGACGTTCTCGCGGCTCACATAGCCCCCGTTGTAGTGCAGGTCTTCGCCGTCCTTCATCACGGACACAAATCCCTCACCGTCACCATGATCGACCTTTATGGAGACAGAATTGGTGTCAACACCCTTGCCGACGTCCGTAACCGTCAACATAACGACAGTCGTCGTCTCCACATCCACCGAATACGGCGCGGGGAACACATCCGAGAAGACCGGAGGCGCCGAATCGGTCTCGAAGTTGGGCTGTCCCTGGAATGGCTTATAGAGCGACACATTATAGATGCCATCTCCGCTGCCGGGCGCATCGCCCGACGGGCCATCGACAGCGCCCCACCAGTTGAGCACGGCGTCTATCTCCGCCCCCTCTTGCAGGTTCACCACCCCATACTCCTCGTTGTTGACAATGTCATTGGAGTGGATCATCGGCATCGCCCCATTGGGGTCGGTAAAGCCCGGGGCTGTCTCACAACGAACGCCATTGCGGTTACACATGATCGCATTGTTCAGGATGGAAGGCGAGGCCTTCGCGCTGTGCGCATAGCAGTGGATACCAGCACGAGAGAACATCGCGATGGCGTTGTGCTGGATCAAGGGCGAGCAGCTATCTATGTAGATCGATGTGCCATATTTGAAAACGCACTCCTCGATCTTGTTGTTATCGTTCTCAACCTTGAAGTACTCCCAATCGCCGGGCTGAGGCATCGGCGTTGAGCCCGAAAGAAGAACTGAGCCGCCGACAGAATCGTCATTGAAAGATGTGAAATAGACCCTGTCGCGAGTGGTGCCATTGAGCTCGAGCTGCCCCTTCACGTAGATGCTCATCCCCTTGGCAAACTTCACAATTGTTCCAAGAGGGACCTCCACGACCGTGTCTTTCACGACAAACTCGTATGGGTCCCCGCTATTGGCAATGCCGGACATATCAGAGTCAACCACAATCGAGGTCCTTGTGTTGGAGACTATCTCAAAAGTCTCGGGCCGATCGGTGTTGGGGGTCAAGATCGAGCCAGTCAGGACGTTCTCCTTCCAGTCTGCGGTCTCATCGACGAGGGTGTCCATAACGCCATCCACCGGGTTGCTCGATACAATGGCCGTTGAAAGCCCGTTAGCCCTGTAGCCGCCGGCCACCACCACCGGGTCGATAACTACGTATGGATAATGATAACCCGTTACATCATCCCATGTCGCCCCCTTGCCGCGTATCGTCCCACCGATCGCCACGGCCCGATAGGAGTTGCCCATCAGCGTGTTGTTGATGTAAACGGGGTCGCACGTGCCAAGAAGAGTCAGCGGGTAGCCATTATTGCTGAGCAGTCTGTTGTCCTGA
This sequence comes from Candidatus Coatesiibacteriota bacterium, assembly GCA_003647755.1. Classification (GTDB taxonomy): domain Bacteria; phylum B130-G9; class B130-G9; order B130-G9; family B130-G9; genus B130-G9. The sequence goes on along the minus strand of QMNL01000045.1, from coordinate 2,284 downwards.
AGCGTCGGCTCGCACGGGCCCAAATAATCACGGCCCGTCTCGAGGCAGATGCCGCCGCCCTCGTAGATGCCGCTCGCCGCATCAACCACGTGGCCGCAATCCTGTATCACGTTGCGCGATAACTCCGGTCTTGCCGGCTGCGACTCGGCATAAATGTAGAGGCCATACTGATAAAAATCAGAGATCGTATTGTTGATTACAGTTGGCGAGCACTGATCGATCTTGAGAAATGTCCCGTAGCTGAAGTTGCTGTTCTGGATGAGGCAATCCTCGCAGCAAATCCTGAACTGATACCAGTCGCCGGGAGCCGGATGGCTGTTGCTCCCGGGCACCCTAAGCCCGTAAACATCGTTATTGAGCGATGTGAAATAGCTGCGGGATGCCGACAAGTTGGAGGTCTCGATCGTCCCCAGAATCTCCAGGCTAGTGTCCGCACTGAACTTAACCACGCAGTTAGGGGGAACAGAGAGATTGCAGCCGTCTGCGATGACGAGGTCGTCCAGAACCACGTAGGGGAGATGTTGGTTAGTCGGGGATAGCTGATCCGAGGCCACCGCCCTGTCGTCAACCAGCGGGAGGAAGTAGTTCACGTATCTGTAAGTGCCGGTGTCATCGTCCAGCTCGCCAGGCTTCACATAGCCCTTTATGCCGATAGCCGAGACAAAGCTGTCGTCATTTGCCCTCTGCCGAATGAGGTTTCCATCAGGAATGGGATTCTGGGGTAAGCCACCCACATCGAGCATGATCGGCAAAGTGTTCTCAAACACTATCGGCAGCCCGCCGCGTGCGACGTTTCGGTCGGTGCTCATGATGATCTGGTTGAACCGAATCAGCGGAACGCATGGGCCAAAATAGAATGGTGGTGTGTAGCAATGGATGCCAATGCCGGCGTCATATTGGCCGTTCATGTCGAGGTCCTGATACTCCTCCTGGCCGGGGTCGAACCTCCCATTCGCAGGATTGTTATCGGTGTAAGGCTCACCTATATCGTATATCTTGTTGCACTCGATGACCGGGCTGACAAGGGTGTCTTGGGCCGTGATATACAAACCATACCGGCTGAACTGCTCTATCAGGTTGCCGTAGAAGGTGGGCGAGCAGTTGTCGATCTCTATTGACTTGCCAAAGCGGAAGGTGCAGCCCGAGAAGACGGCATTGTAGTTGTAGATGTGCACGGAGTTCCAATCGCCCATCTGCGGCGTCCCCGTGCTGTCCTCCCACGCTCCGTCGGGCGTGCTGTCGTCATTGATCGACGTGAAAGTCGCCTCCTCAGCGACCACAAGCCCCTCGACAAATATGTCAACATGTGCGGCAAGCTTGACCACCACACCAGGCTTGATAGTCAGCTTAACTCTGTCGCTCAGATCATCAGGATTCACCTTGTGGATTGTAAGATCACGCATCAGGACAATCGGGTTCTCACTCGGGTCCCAAGTCGTATCCTGTGTGATCTCGTAGTCCGACCATTCGCCCGCATGGCACACGGCCAAACCTGCAATAACAAAAACGAATACCGAACATGCGATCGCGACCCATCTCAATGACATTTGCGGTCCTCCATAATAACAAGACGCTCCACCCCTCAAGCGCACCACCACGCCTCAGGGCGGTCAGCCCACCTATATAGCCTCAGAATATGTAAACTTATCAATCCGCTGCCGATACAGCCACTTATAACATACCTTATTTTTCACAGGGTTCAAGTCTTTTCTTGGGCCAGTTTCCTGGACACGGAAACCAGGTGAGAGGCTGACCAAGCAATCCCGGCCGCAAGGCTCAATCCGGCTCACGACCAATCCCCAGATGTTCGCCAAAATCGCTACCCGAAAGGCAAACGCCGTCTCTACATCACCTCGCTGTCAACGTCAGGGATTCTGTCGATATCGGCAGCAGCCCCTTTGGCCCTTCTTGATTAACATATGGAATAGTTTTGTGGTAAATGTATCGATTGAGCCGAGCAATGTCGATGGTTGAGCAGTCTGCCCAATAATCAAATTGACGCAGATAGGTCTAGCCTCTTGGAGTGCGGTGGCTTGACGCCGCTTTTTCCCGTCGCGGCTTGACGCGACATCGATCCTATGTCAATCATCGCTGCAGCAATCGCCTTTCGGAAAAAGATGAAGCTGTTTATTGGAGCGCGGTGTCAAGCCACCGCAAATGAAAGCGGCGTCAAGCCGCCGCACTCCAAAGTCACCCACGGGTGGAACTTACAGACCGATGGCTGCCGAACTCATAGCCTCTGTGCACCGGCAAAGCGTGTTGATCCCACCATCAGCCTTGCCAT
>QMNL01000399.1 GCA_003647755.1 Candidatus Coatesiibacteriota bacterium | reverse complement strand
CAACCCAACGAATCCGCAGCCCGTTTTGGGGAAATTCCAAACCGCAAATGAAAGCGGCGTCAAGCCGCCGCACTCCAAAGTCACCCACGGGTGTAAGTTACAGACCGATGCCTGCCCAACTCATAGCCTCTCCGCACCGGCAAACTGTCTTCATCCCACCATCTGCGTTGCCATCAATCTGATTATTGGGGAGTCTACTCGGAGGTTGCACATAACAGCCAGATCACACATAGTATTGTGCGAAACAGGAGAACAGGTCATCGCTATGAACAGTGCACAGGGGACTTAATATGCCAAGCCGAGAGAGCAGGCTATGCGGCAGTTTCGCCGTTGTGCTGGCCCTAGCTGTAACTTTTGGTTGCTGCTTTCACCATTCTACGAAGATCAAAAAAGGCGTCCAGTATGGCTACGCCTCCTGGTATGGCGGCAAGTTCCACGGGCGGCGAACGGCGAACGGCGAGACCTACGACATGTTCGCCATGACGGCGGCGCACAGGACGCTGCCGTTCGGCACGATTGTCAGGGTTACCAATCTCGAGAACGGCCGCAGCGTTGTCGTCCGCATCAATGACAGGGGGCCATTCACCGACAAGAAGAAGAGGATAATCGATCTATCGCTTGGCGCCGCCCGACAGCTCGGCATGCTCAAGACGGGAATCGTGAAGGTCAGACTTGAGGTCCTCAGGGCCCCGGATGACTGATGATCGGAAGCCCCCTCGGTCAATTAAGATTTGGGCCGATTGTGACGGGGCTGGTATGAGCGGATACGAAAAACGAGAAATGCTCGCGTCTCATTCTGTCTAGAAGCCACGCAAGAGGTTCCGCATACGCATCGATAGGGTGCCGCGTTAGAGGCCGAGAAAGTGTGCGGCGACTTTCTTGACAGTATCGAGTGGGGCTATCCTCAGCCGGTCCCGCAGGAAGCGCAGGTTATACGTGAGTTTCTGTTTTCTGACCATCATCGACAGGACCTCGTTGACAGCCTTGTCCGCGGCCTCGTAATCGATGTTCCTCGTGAACTCTGAATCGACGGGGAACCTCTTGTTCAGGCCGATCTTGTAGTTCCGCCACAGGCTGGGCGAGATGATGTCATCCATGTGGTACATCTCCCAGACCTTCGTGCCAGGGTAGGGCACAAGGTAAAGGATCTCGAAATACGCCAGCCGGTCGAAGTTTCGGCGGATAAACTCCACGGTCATTCTGCTCTCCTCGGCGGTCTCGGTCGGCACCCCGGTCAGAAATGTCGCGAGTGCCCTGACATCGAGGCGTGCGAGCCGGTCAAGCGTGGCCTCGTTGTCTTCGGGGGTTACACCCTTGCCCTTGAGAAACTGAAGCACTCGTTTCGAGGCGCTCTCGAAGCCGAACTCCATCTGGGCCATCCCGGCCTGCTTGAGGAGGTTGATGAACGAGTCCTCGGACCTGCTGACGATGTTTGCTCGGCCGTAACACGGCCACTTGAGCCTCTGTGCTATCCCCTTTTCAAGCATCAGCTCCGCGATACGCGAGGCCCGCTTTGCGTGAAAGATGAAGGTGTCGTCGATGATGCAGAGCCCTTCAAGGTTGTAGTCCCGAACCAAGCTCTGCATCTCCTCGATGACGTATTCGGGCGAGTGCTCGCGGAGCTTGCGCCTATGCACCGAGATGCAGTATATGCACCTGAACGGGCAGCCTCGCGAGGTCATTAGCGTTGTGTTTCTGGTGATCATGCTCCGAATAGCGGCATTGCGGCGCAGGTAGTGCTTGAGGTCGAGCAGGGACCTGTCTGGGAAGGGGATCGTGTCGAGATCGTCAATGAAGTTCGGAGGCTGGGTGAGCACAATCTCATCGTCAGATTTGAATGCGATCCCCGGAATGTCGCGCAGCGCGCCTCCGTCGAGCGCGAAATCCGATTCGCTAAGAGCATCCACCAGCTGTGTGAAGGAGCGCTCCGCCTCGGAGACGACGGCTATATCAAAGAAGCCCTCCCTGATGACCTGCTCGGGCAGAGCAGTCGGATGCAGCCCGCCAATGACCAGAGGTGCATCTGAAACCCTCCGTATTTTCCTCGCCAGATCCGTAGCTCTTTGATATTGAGCTGTCGCGCTGGAAAAGCCGATAATATCAGGCTCAAACTGCCTCACCACCTTGACCGGGTTGTGCCCGGCATACTCGTCGGCGAGAACGGTCTTGTATGTGTTGGCGCCGTATTTCTTGAGATAGGAACTCAAGTAACAGACACCCAGCGGCGGCATGTCGTAGATGCCTCGTCCAGGGTTGACAAAAAGTATCTTGATCTCGCGGCCTCTCACTTAACCTATCTCATTTTTGGGTGCTCTCATATATGCTTGTGAGAGCAGTTTATAGCGAGTTACCAGGAATGTGTCAACAAGGCATCGCGGCGACAAGGACAATCTGGGCATGTGGTTGACCGCTCCATGCGAATCCGGCCGGGGGCGGCACTGAGAACGCCGGGCGATGTGGCAACGTGTCAACACCGTCAAGAGGCTTGCTCGACCCCAATATTAATGGCAAGGCAGATGGTGGGATGAAGACGTTTTGCCGCTGCGCAGAGGCTATGAGGTCGGCAGGCATCCGTCTGTAAGTTACACCCGTGGGTGACTTTGGAGTGCGGCGGCTT
>QMNL01000044.1 GCA_003647755.1 Candidatus Coatesiibacteriota bacterium | reverse complement strand
GTGCCAGTGGTTGACCAGGACAAGTGCACGTTGTGTCGGAAGTGCGAGGAGATATGCCAATACAACGCAATCGTCTGCATGGGTAACAAGACGCTGGTGTTTCAGGAGCTCTGCCACGCGTGCGGAGGTTGCTATCTCATCTGCCCGGTGAACGCTATCACCGAGGTGGACAGGGAGGTTGGCGTGGTCGAGGAGGGCTTCGCCGGCAAAATTCGGTTTGCCCACGGCAAGCTCAAAATCGGCGAGGCGCTCTCACCTCCTCTTGTCAAAGGTGTCAAGAAGCGGGCTATTGACGATGGCATCACGGTGCTGGACGCGCCGCCGGGCACGGCTTGTCCAGCTGTGGAGACCGTGATGCACGCGGACCTGGTCGTCCTCGTAACCGAGCCAACGCCATTCGGTCTCAACGACCTCAAGCTCGCTGTTGATATGACTCGACAGGTTGGCGTCGAGTTCGGCGTTATCATCAATCGCAGCAACATAGGGGATGACAAGACAGAGAAGTTCTGCCAGCAGCACAGGATAGAGCTGTTGGGCGAGATACCGGACGACAGGGACGTCGCGGTAGCCTACTCGCACGGTGAACTGCCCATCGATGCCGTTAGCGGCTACTCGGATTACCTGCATCCCCTCGTTGAGAAGATATTGGGAGGTGAACGATGAAGGAACTCGTCGTAATCTCGGGTAAGGGAGGCACCGGCAAGACCAGCATCGTCGCCTCCTTCGCAACGCTGGCGCAGAATAACGTGTTGGCCGACTGCGATGTTGACGCCGCCGACCTGCACCTGGTCCTTGCGCCTCGTATAATTTCTCGGCACAAATTTGTCGGAGCGCGCGATGTTCGGATACTGCCGGGCCACTGCATAGCTTGCGGAAAGTGCGAGGAGATATGTAGGTTCGAGGCGATTTACTTCGATGGGCCTGGCAACGGCATCGTCCCAAAGACGTTCAGGATCGACCCGTTGGCCTGCGAGGGCTGCGGCGTGTGCGCACACTTCTGTGCTGAAGGGGCCATCGAATCGAGGGATGCTCAGAGCGGCGAGTGGTTCATCTCCGAGACCAGGCATGGGCCGATGGTCCACGCGAGGCTCTTTGCCGCCCAGGAGAACAGCGGCAAGCTCGTCTCACTGGTTCGCAAGGAGGCGAAAGAGCTGGCAAAGAAGAGGGGGTTGGACTTGCTTTTGGTCGATGGATCGCCCGGCATTGGTTGCCCTGTCATTGCCTCGGTTACGGGGGCGGATTTCGTGCTGGTTGTTACCGAGCCGACCCTTTCGGGCAAGCATGATCTTGAGCGTGTTCTGGGCCTCACTAAGCATTTCGGGGCTAAGGCCGCAGTCTGCGTCAACAAGTTCGACCTCAACCCTGAGATGACGGAGGAGATCGAGGCGTTTGCGAGGGCAAACGGCGTGAAGGCACTCTCGAGGATCAGGTACGATCCTGCGGTTACAAAAGCTCAGGTTATGGCTGCCACCGTCGTGGAGTTCACCGGCGGCGCTATCGCACAGGAGATCAAGACGCTCTGGGAGCGAGTTACGTTGGCTATGGGGTGATTGCTTGGCGGCTGGGTCACTCAGCAGGAGTTTTCGCATTTTTTTGATTGCGATGTGTTGTGTTGTTGGTTTCGGGGCGGCGTTTTGGGCGAAACAAGAGTGGAATTGGGATTGAGGTGATGCTGGGTTTCAGTTCCCCGAAGGGGGGCTACTCACGTCCATCCCCTTCCGGGGATGCGGGAAGAACGCTTCAGTTGAGCAGGCCCGGGCACGATTGCGGAAACTCCTCGTGTTTGACACTTGACATGGGGCGAAGCGAGCATGGGCGCCTCAACTCGCGGAATGATGGCTAGGTTCGATTTTGACAAGGTCTCTCGGCGGTATGACGAGTGGTACGAGACCCCGCTGGGAGAGGTGCATGACCGCATCCAGAAGAGGGCCGTTGCCGAGGCGCTCGGGGAGCGGACAGAGGGCCGGCGCATGCTCGAAATTGGCTGCGGCACCGGGCACTGGACACAATTTTTCTCCGAGCTTGGCTTTGAGGTTCTTGGTGTTGATCTGTCTTTCGGGATGCTGCGTGTGGCACAGTCGAAGGGTATTGAGCGCACGAGGTTGGCACTGGCGGACGCCTCGAGGCTGCCGTTTTCAAGCGGCAGTTTCGACGTTGGGTGCGCCATCACGACGCTCGAGTTTGTCTCCGATGCGCAGGCGGCGCTTCGGGAGCTTGCCCGATGCGTGAGGCCCGGCGGAAGAATCGTCGTCGGGGTGCTCAATCGGGCCTCCTTGCTTGCCTGGCTCAGGCGACGTCGCGGCTCGCCGACCTTTCGTGATGCGCGTCTGATGACCGTCGGCGAGCTGCGGGGGCTCCTCGCTGGCTTCGGGGACGCATCCGTGTTCTCGACGGGGTTTGTGCTGCCGTGGCGAGGCCTTCTTTGGCTGTCGAGGGTTTCAAATGCGGTGGGCCGTGTTCTGCGGCTGCCGTTTGGAGATTTTCTGGTTGGAACTGTTAGAATAGAGCAATTAGAAAGGTGAAGTAATGCAAAGCGGCGAAGGACATGGGCACAAAGGTCAGAGTGGCCAGGGAGTTGACAAGAGGATGAAAAGCGACCTCGAGGACCGTCAGCAGATCGCAGGCCAGCTCTCGCATATCGGGCATAAGATACTTGTTCTGTCTGGCAAGGGCGGTGTGGGGAAGAGCACGGTTGCTGCTAACCTCGCGCTTTTTCTCGGGACGCAGAGCAAGAAAGTGGGCCTTCTGGACATTGATATACACGGGCCGAGCATCCCGAAGTTGCTCGGCCTTGAGAGCGCAAGGGCAGAGGGTTCTGAACAGAAGATTCTCCCCGTCTCAGTCGGCGAGAATCTAAAGGTCATGTCCATAGGCTTCCTGCTTGACAGGAATGATACGGCCGTCATCTGGCGGGGGCCAATGAAATATGGCGTGATAAAACAGTTTTTGAAGGACGTTCGGTGGGGCGATCTGGACTACTTGATCGTCGATTCGCCGCCTGGCACCGGCGATGAGCCGCTCTCAGTCGCGCAGCTGATTCAGGACGCCGACGGGGCGATCATTGTAACGACGCCTCAAGAATTATCGCTGATCGATGTGCGCAAGTGCATCAACTTCTGCGAGAAGCTAAGTTTGCCTGTGATCGGTGTGGTTGAGAACATGAGCGGCTTCGTGTGTCCCAATTGCGGAGCGAGGGTGGATATTTTCAAGGCTGGCGGCGGGGCAAGGATGGCCCGTGAACTGCATGTTCCATATTTGGGGAGCATACCCATCGATCCGGCGATCGTTGTCGCATCGGACGCTGGTAGGCCGTTGGCGACCGAGGCCCAGGGCTCGGGTGCGGCGGCTGCGTTCGCCCAGATCGCGAAAGGAGTCCTTGAATATAGGCCGGGGAGGGCCGCGAGCGTGCCCGAGTGGCTCCGCGGTGGTTCTGGAATTACGGTAAAACCGCAGACCTCGGTCTCAGAGACAAATCATAAGGAGGACCAGATGCGAGTAGCGATTCCCATTGTCGGCGGCAAGCTGTCGCCGCATTTTGGACACTGCGAGCAGTTTGCAATCTTCGGTGTTGACAAAGCGAACGGGCATATAACCGGCCCCGAGATGCTCGATGCACCGCCGCACGAGCCGGGCCTCTTGCCCAGGTGGCTGGGCGAGCACAGCGTCAACGTCATCATCTCTGGCGGGATGGGTTCGCGGGCCAAGAGGCTCTTTGACGAGCAGAACATAGAGGTGATTGTCGGCGTCTCGAGCGATGAACCGAAGGCGCTAATTGAGGCCTATGCTGCGGGCTCACTGACGTCGGGAGAGAACATCTGCGATCACTAGCTTTGGGCCGGTAGTCCCTTGGGTTCAGCGGCTATTGTGAATCGCAAAATGGTTAGTCAGATCCGGGAGGATAGATTGGATTCTTTGGGAGGAGGTTCTGATCGGCATCACCGGGGTTGAGCATGTGAAAAGTTCAGAGAAGCTCCGTCAACTGAGGGGCTTGCTCGCCGAAATGCAGAGCGTTCTCGTTGCCTATTCTGGAGGCGCGGACAGCACCTTTTTGTTGAAGGTCGCATCTGATGTTCTAGGCGATGCGGTAACTGCGGCCACGGCGACTGGCAAGGTATATCCGCGGCGTGAGCTTGAGGAGGCTAAGTCGTTGGCCCAGAAGCTGGGCGTCAGACACGTTGCTTTCCCGGCCGAGCAGATGAAGGACAGCGAATTCGTGGCAAACAGGGAGGATCGTTGCTATCGCTGTGCGAGACTCGTCGGTGGCCTGCTTCTCCGTGAGGCGGCAAAGGTGGGGGCAGCATTCGTGGTGAATGGTGTGAACCAAGACGACGAGAGCGATTACCGTCCGGGGATGAGGGCGGCCAGTGAGCTTGGCATCCGAAGCCCGCTCAGGGAGGTGAGGCTTGGGAAGCGTGAGATCACCGCTCTGTCCAGAGGTCTTGGCCTTCTGAACTGGGACAAGCCATCGGATTCATGCTTGGCGACGCGTGTCCCGTTTGGGCAGAGGCTGACGCTGGAGCGGCTCTCCAGGATAGAGTCGTGCGAGGAGTTCATGAAAGATTTGGGTTTTGGTCAAGTCAGGGTGCGGGACAACGTAGAGACCGCGCGCATCGAGGTTCCCAGCTGCGATATCTCGCGCGTGGTTGAGAGTAGGACCGCGGCGTTGATTGTTGCGCGCTTCAAGGCGCTTGGCTACACGTTCGTAAGCGTGGACGTCGAGGGATACAGGACGGGCAGCATGAACGAGGTGCTCAAGGAAAGGATTGGACTTGGACAGAGAGAGGATTAGAGAGCTTCTTTCTGACATTTCGGCGCACAAGGTGTCGCCGGAGGAGGCGCTCGAGCGGCTGAAGTCTCTTCCTTATGAGGATTTGGGCTGGGCTACGCTCGATACACATAGGGCTCTGCGCAGGGGATTTGCCGAGGTGGTGTTCTGCACGGGCAAGACGAACGAGCAGATTGCCAAGATCGTGCAGCGACTCTCGTCGAGTGGGGCGCCCATCTTGGCCACAAAGGCGAGCGAGTCGGCGTTTGCTGCGATCAGGGATGTCGCAAGCAGTGCGGTCTATTTCGAGACGGCGAGGGTGGTTTTGGTCGGCGAGCCGCGCAGTCCGGCAAATGACAATCTGATCTTGATCGTTAGCGCGGGCACATCCGACGTTCCGATAGCAGAGGAGGCGGCCGTAACTGCCGAGGCAATGGGGAACCGAGTGGAGCGGCTTTACGACGTCGGCGTTGCGGGCATCCATCGGCTTCTTGGCCACAGAGAGAAGCTGACATCAGCAAACGTCATTGTAGTTGTGGCTGGAATGGAGGGCGCCTTGCCAAGCGTAGTTGGCGGTGTCGTGGATAGGCCGGTCATAGCGGTTCCTACCAGCGTGGGATACGGCGCAAGCTTCGGAGGCATCTCGGCTTTGCTGGGAATGCTGAACTCATGTGCGCCGGGCGTCTTGGTGGTGAACATTGACAACGGTTTTGGAGCTGGATATGCCGCGAGCATGATAAATCGGATGGGAGAATAACATGAAGGTTGCATACTTTGATTGTTTCTCCGGGGCGGCTGGGGACATGTTTATCGGCTCTTTGCTGGATGCCGGCCTCTCACTTAATCGGTTGAAGCAGGAGCTTTCCAAGCTCAAGCTCTCCGGGGTGGAGCTGAGCGCCTCGAAGGGCATGAAGGGGGCGTTATCGGGCACGAAGTTCAATGTAGAAGTGAATGAGGGGCACGTCCATCGCCACCTGCATCACATTACCGAGATGATCGACCAGAGCGAGCTGAGCGACGCCGTCAAAGCCAGGAGCAAGGCCATCTTCGAGCAGGTCGCGAAGGTAGAGGGCGGCATTCATCACAAGGATCCTCAAGCAATTCATTTTCACGAGGTAGGCGCACTGGATTCCATTGTTGACATCGTTGGCTCCGTTGCTGCGCTGGAGCCGTTGGGCGTGGAGAGGGCATATTGCTCCAGAATTCATGTCGGGACCGGTTTTGTGAAGTGCCAGCATGGTGAGATACCGGTTCCCGCACCGGCGACGCTTGCGCTCCTTAAGGGGCTTCCGGTCTATTCGCGTGGGATCGAGGCGGAGCTTGTTACGCCGACCGGTGCGGCGCTTCTGCGGAATCTCTGCGTTTCTTTCGGGACAATGCCGCCGATGAAGGTGGATGCTGTTGGTTACGGGCTTGGGACGAGGGACCTTGAGATACCGAATATGTTGAGGGTCGTGATCGGCGATACGGACACGGGCGAGTTCGACTACGATCAGGTCGTTCTTCTCGAGACCAACATCGATGACATGAGTCCGGAGCTTCTGAGCGACGCCTCCGAGGCGGTTTTTGGTGCGGGCGCCCTCGATGTGTTCGTAACGCCGACTGTGATGAAGAAGGGCCGTGCAGGGTTCACGCTCAGCGTTCTCACCTCGCGCGAGAAGCTAGACGAGTGCCTCAAAGCGGTATTCGTCCACACGAGCACACTCGGGGTGCGTATTAGTGAGGTGAATCGGAGAAAGCTCTTTAGGGAGAGCATTTCCGTCGATACAAGATTCGGCCCGGTAGATGTGAAGGTGGGGAGGTCGCCGAAGGAGGTCATGAACATTGCGCCCGAGTACGAGTCGTGCAGGCGCGTGGCCGTTGAACGGGGCGTGGCGTTGAAACAGGTCTATGACGAGGCGACCTTGGCTGCTCGAAAACAGGTGTTTGGTGAGTGATAGGTTGAGTTATGAACAGTGAGAGAACAACAATGATGCATTGGTTGTCAAATGCCAACGTATGAGTATGAATGCACACAGTGTGGAGTGCACTTTGAGTCATTGCAGAGCATGAGCGATGAGCCACTCCAACGGTGTCCGAAATGTGGCGGCAGGTTGCGTCGCCTCTTGGGGACCGGCGGGGGTATAATATTCAAGGGCAACGGCTTTTACACCACGGACTACAGGCACCTTCAGGCATCTCCTTCCGGTGCCGTGTGTGACAGGTCCCGGCCCTGCTGCGGTCGGAGCACTCCTTGCGACAGGAGCCCTCGCAAGGGTGAATAGCCTCCTCAGAGGCGTCACCTGGGGATGGTTGCTCCTTTTCCATAACGCTCGGGCCTCGCAGGGCCCCATAGGCCCGTTGCACAGCTTTTTGGGTTAGTCCACGGGACGCAGGTATGAATGGGCCTGCGTTGAGACACCCATCTGTTTCGGGTGCGTGATAAAGTTCATGCGCCGGTAATCGATATTGAAAAAGACAAGCTGAGCGGCTAGTCTGGGCGATAGCATAATTGGAACGTGTTTTTGGTCGAAAGTGAGTGTGTAGGATGGATGTCTATCTAGTTACTGGCGGTGCGGGTTTCATAGGATCAAACATAGCCGAGCGCCTCGTGCGACTGGGCAAAGAGGTGAGGGTGCTCGACAACTTCAGCACCGGGAAGCGAGAAAACCTCTCCGCCTTCGAGGAGAAGATAGACGTGATCGAGGGCGACATCGCCGACCCGTCCGTCTGCAGGAGGGCCGTCTTAGGAGTTAAATATGTCCTGCACCAGGCCGCTCTTCCCTCGGTGCCTCGTTCGGTGAAGGACACGATAGCCACAAACAATGCGAACGTTGTGGGGACGCTGAACATGCTTCAGGCCGCAAGGGAGGCGGGTGTGAAGCGTTTTGTGTATGCGTCATCCTCGTCGGTTTATGGGGATTCCGAGGTTCTGCCCAAGGTCGAGACGATGGCCCCTGCTCCTCTTTCGCCCTACGCAGTCTCGAAGCTGGCGGGCGAATACTACTGCAAAGTCTTCTTCCAGCTCTTTGGCCTTGAGACCGTCTCGCTGCGTTACTTCAACGTCTTCGGGCCTCGGCAGGACCCAACCTCAGACTATGCAGCAGTAGTGCCCAAGTTCGTGAGCGCTCTTCTCAGAAAGGAACCCCCGCGGATATACGGCGACGGCGAACAGACTCGCGACTTCACTTTTGTCGAGAACGTCGTCGATGCCAACCTCGCCGGGACCGAGGCGCCCAACTGCGCAGGCCGCGTCTTCAATATCGCCTGCGGCGCAAGGATCACGGTAAACCGTCTTGCGGAGCTGCTGGGTGAATACCTCGGCGTCCGGGTTCCAGCTGTTCACGTTGAACGGCGTCCTGGGGACGTGATGCACTCGCTTGCCGACATCGGGGCTGCTCGGGATGGCCTCGGTTACGAGCCTGGGATAGGCGTTGAGGACGGCTTGCGGAGATACTGTAGGTATGTTGTTGAGGGGGAGACATAAATGGGGCTTGGGAGAGGTAGGTGATGCCTGTGGGACGTGAGGGTGATGGACTCTTCTTAATCGCCGGTCCGTGCGTGGTGGAGTCAGCTGATCATGCTGTCATGATGGGTGAGATGATTCAGGAGGCGTTGGAGCCGTTTGGGATGGATTTCATATTCAAGTCGAGTTTCGACAAGGCGAATCGGACGTCGATCGATTCGTTCAGGGGGATCGGGATGGAGAGGGGGCTTGAGGCGTTGCAGGCAGTCAAGGATCGGCTTGGGTTGAAGGTTCTGACGGACGTGCACGAGACGGCGCAGGTTCCCGTGGTAGCGCAGGTTGTTGATGTTCTTCAGATTCCTGCATTCCTTTGCAGGCAGACGGACCTGCTGGTCGCGGCTGGGCGGTCGGGGCTGCCCATCAACATCAAGAAGGGCCAGTTCATGTCGCCTGGGGACATGCGATACAGCGTGGCGAAGGTGAGGAGCACGGGGAATGACAAGGTCTTCCTGACTGAGCGGGGCACAACGTTGGGCTATGGCAACCTCGTGGTGGACATGCGCAGCATCCCGATCATGAAGGCAATCGGCGTGCCGGTCATCTTCGACGCAACGCACTCGGTTCAGCTTCCCGGGGCGGCTGGGGGATCATCGGGCGGTGCGAGGGAGTTTGTGGAGCCTCTGGCTTATGCTGCGGTTGGAGCAGGCTGCGATGGCCTCTTTTTTGAGGTTCACAACGATCCTGATAAGGCACCTTGTGATGGGCCAAACATGATAACGCCCGCGGCATTCCGCCGGATTGTCGGAACTTGCCTGAGGATAAGAGAGGCCATGCTGGCTTCCCAGAAGGAGGGCCTCTGAAATGGTTGGCTCTGACCAGAAGGTATTGGCCGATGCGACTAGCGAGGCGAGACGGCT
>QMNL01000043.1 GCA_003647755.1 Candidatus Coatesiibacteriota bacterium | reverse complement strand
AACGCTCTCTCCCCGATTGGCGGAGTTCGAAGCATCCGCCAGCCTGAACGGCCAATCCGTTGTCAGGGCATCGGCGAAGATTGCTGACCCCTTTTCTGACTCGGCTTTGCTCACGGTGGATACAAGTCTCCACGCCAGTGAAGAATTGGTTCATAATCTTCTGAACGCGGCTGGCCTGGACTCGCTTTCTATCAATGGTCCTGCTGCTGTTTTAGAGACCAAAGCCGAAGGCAGCTACGATAAGCTAGACCTTTCGCTGAAGACCGACCTTTCGGAGCACGAAATCAGCTATGATAAGTGGTTCAAAAAGAAGGCGGGAATAAGCTGCTTTTTGAAGGCCTCGGCAACGACAAAGGGCATTGACGAACTCTCGCTGAAGCAGGCGCAGGTTGCGATCGGGGATGCAGCTGGGCAGCTTTCAGGCGAGATCTCGCACATTGGATCGCCCGGCTGGGACATCTCCGCTTACCTGGGCGAGACAGACGTCTCCAAGCTCGCAAGGTTCTGCCCTGCCCTGCCCAAATCTGATCTGAAGGGCACGCTCGCCGGCTGGTTCAGGGCCTTCCCAGAAGGCGTGCGGGCCAAAGAGGCGGGGCTTCCCAGCCAACAGTCCTCATCGCACTTGTGCCAAGTTGGCGTTGCCTTGACGACAGATGGAGGGACGATAAACAAGCTACTTGCTGCCCAAATGACGCCTGACAGGTTGAGGACAGCGGCCCAAAAGCTCAATTTCGTTGCCGGTGAGGCGAAGTTCGAGGCCACTGCGAACTTCCCGCTGGCCAACCCGCAAGATGTGAAGCTCGGTGGCTCGGTTGCTGTCAAGGAGATGCAGCTATTGCATCAAGACCTGGCCCTCGCCGTGTCCCACCTCTCCGGCAAAATTTCGCTCGCCAAAGACAGACTTCACGTAGAGCGGCTCACTGGTGCGCTCGGCCAGAGCCGGTTTGAGCTCCGGGGCCGGGCGGAGGGACCTCTCTTCGCCGGCTTTGAAACCGAACAGTGGGAAAAGACCTTGGTGGATGTGCACCTCTCGACCAGACCGCTAGTCTCTGACTTGAGAAGAATATTCGGCGCCACCTTCCTTCAGGAACTCTCCTGGACAAGATCCCCCAAAGTCCAGCTTAGCGCCTCAGGCAACCTAGACGATCTTGCCCTTGATGTGCACGTTTCACCCAGAGGCCAGGTCTCGTGGGGCGACATCCGATTCAAGCCTGAGCAAGCGAAGCTTGCGATCACGCTCGCAGCGAGGCTTGAAAAGCTCGCTCGCCTCAGCCAAATACGAGGTAGTGTGCAGCTTGGGTCCTCGGTGCTGAAGGTCACGGGGGCATTGGACCCCGCACAGCCTCAGCTTGAGTTCAAGGTCGCTCGGGGGCCGGTTAGGGTGACCGACATCTCGCGACTCTTCGCCGCACTCGACCCCAACTCTGCCGCGGGTGAGCTCATCCTGAGCGCAAAGGGCGAGCTCGGGCCCAAAGTTCCTAACGGCGCTACGATCTACTCGCAACTGCGTCCAAAAGCCGTCAGTCTCGGATTGGTCGGAGCTGGCCAGCAATTCACTGACATAAATGGCTCTCTCGACCTCTCCCCCGCGCGTCTAGCCGTTGACAACTTGACTATCAAGGTAGGCCAATCGCGGGTTTCGCTCGCGGCTCGTGGCAGTTTTGCAGATGACGTTCTCCAAGTGAGAATCAAATCGCCGAGGCTCAATACGGAGGACTTCGTCCGCGCTTTATCTAGACCAGAATCCGAGTTGGCCAAAACTGTCGGGATGAGATCCGGGCCCGCACGGACAGAACCAACCGACCTCCGCCAGTTTGGGGACCTTCCCTTCATTGGCCATGGAACGGTGGATGCCTCGCTGAGCATCGGCGATTTCTCGGTCGGCGAGCACGATTTTGGCCGGATTGACTTGACGGTGCCGGTCAGAGACGGCGTGCTGAAAATCGAGAACTTCAAGACGAAGTTCTGTCAAGGCAAGCTTACTCTGAACCTCATGTCGCAATTCCTATCGAAGTGCGGCCTGTCGTTTGAGGCCGATTTCAAGATGAAGAAGGTCAAGCTCGAGGAGTTCCTGAGCCTCTTGGGCGTAGGCGACGGCCTTGCGACCGGCAGGGCGAGGGTCTCCGGGCGATTTCAGGGCTGTGGAGGCGACACAGACGAACTTCTGAAGTTCGTAAGGGGACGGTTCAAGCTGAAATCGAGGGACGGCGTCATCAAGAAATTCGGAATACTGTCTAAGGTATTCTCCCTGCTGGACGTGGCCAAAATGCTCAAAATGGACTTCAGGGACTTCGTAACCATTAACACGCCATACAAGCTTCTGAAATGCTCCGGAACAGTTGACAAAGGCGTTCTATCTACCCGCAACTTCGTCTTGGATGCGAGCTCGATGAAGATAACCGCCGTTTGCGATATTGACCTGGTGCGCGAGACGATCGATGCGACCATCGGCGTCTTCCTGATGCCAGCAACGGGAAACATCCTCAACATGATACCTATCTTGGGGCCGGTCATCACACAGCGCAACAAGACGCTCATCCCAGCCTATTTCCGTGTCCATGGAGACCTGTCCAACCCGACCGTCCGGCCATTGCCGATTCAGACCATCAGCAACCAGGTTGCCAAGACACTCCAGGACCTGCTCAGACCTGTCGGCGGAAAGCAAAACGGGATGTGATGGGCGTCGTTGCCCGCTGCGGCGCCTGCCTCAACTGTTGCTTGCCAGAGGTGGTGCGCTGAATCCCTTATCATCTGAGGGCGCCTGCGCTGACTCATCTATCTGTCTTCAGGTGATTTTGTGGTAAAACCCCAGGAGACTTGGCGGGGCCATGATAAGCTGAATGACACATTAAAGGAGATTGCTATGAAAGCGATGCTGCTTAGGGAGCAGAAATCCGTTGAGGAGAGACCTCTCATTTATACTGACATTCCTGATCCTGAGCCGGGCCCGGGGCAGATTCGGCTCAAGGTACTGGCCTGTGGCCTGTGCCATACGGACCTTCACGAGGTCGAGGGCGATCTCGCGGTTCCGGGGTTACCGCGCGTAATCGGCCATGAGATAGTTGGCCTGGTTGACAAGCAAGGCGAGGGGGCCAAGAGGTTCAAGCTGGGCGACAGGGTCGGCGTCCCGTGGCTATATCGGACGTGCGGCAAGTGCAAGTTCTGCCTTTCTGGGAGAGAGAATCTTTGCGATAAGGCGCAGTTCACAGGATTCGATGTCAACGGCGGTTACGCTGAGTTGATGGTAGTTGATGAGGACTTCGCCTACGCGATGCCAGACCACTTTTCGCACGCGAACGCCGCACCGCTTCTATGTGCTGGCGTGATCGGTTTCCGTGCATTGCGGCTGAGCGAGATCAAGCCCGGGCAGCGGCTTGGGCTTTACGGTTTCGGCGCATCGGCCCACGTCGCCATACAGGTTGCTGTCCATTGGGGCTGCGAGGTCTATGTATTCTCACGGTCGGAGGAACACCGCAGGCTCGCTCGCAAGCTGGGCGCCTCCTGGACGGGCACCTCGAAAGATAAGCCGCCCGCGAAGGTCGATTCTGCGGTTCACTTCGCTCCAAGCGGTCCGCTCACGCTGGATGCGCTCATGGCGCTGGAGAAGGGCGGGACGCTGGCCCTGGCTTCCATCTACATGAGCACAGTTCCCGAGATGGATTACCAGAGACATCTGTACAACGAAAGAACGCTCCGGAGCGTAACGGCAGCCACGCGGCAAGACGCCATCGACATCCTGAAGCTCGCCGACGAGATACCGATCCGCACCGAGGTGCAGGAGTTCGCCCTTCAAGATGCAAACGAGGCGCTGCTACAGATGAAACAGAGTAGGATACAGGGCGCCGCGGTCATGCTGATCTCATGAGTGCGTGTACTTGGGCTGAACGCGATGAGGCTTAGCAGGCGAGAGTTTCTGCGGCTCGCGGGTGGAGCGGGCGCAGCAGCGGGGCTGGGCTCGCTCGCTGGGCTTACGTCGTGCCAGTCGAGCCGGATGCGAGACCTTCGGCAGAAGGTCATCATTCTGGGCTTTGACGGGGTCTCTCCATATCTTCTTGAGCCGTGGGCAGAACAAGGGCTGCTCCCGAACGTTCGGAAGTTGATGCGACTGGGCGGCTACCGGCGTCTGGGCACAACCAATCCCCCCGAATCGCCAGTCGCGTGGGCTTCCTTTGACACGGGGTGCAACCCTGGGAAGCATGGGATATTCGACTTTCTCAAGCGGGACCCGAAGACCTACATCCCAAGCATCGCGATCGCCCAGCCCAAGCCCCCTAGATTCCTGTTTGGGCTAGTCCCGATCAGAGGCCCAGGTGCCATCTGTGGCAGGCGAGGCAAATCGTTCTGGAAGATAGCGAGCGAGCACAGAATCCGCACAACGGTGCTGCTTGCGCCGGTCAGCTTTGAGCCGGAGCAACTCGAGGGCGGCTACATCCTATCGGGCCTTGGCGTGCCCGACCTCAGGGGCACCCAGGGAACCTACCACTACTTCTCGACTGCGCTGTCTGACGGCGAGGCTGGTGATACTGAGATGGGAGGCAAGCTCGTTAGGCTCAAGTTCCAGGGCAACGTCGCTCGTGCTGAGGTCCAAGGCCCCTGGGACCCAGTTTTGGTTCAAGAAAAGGAGCAGCTCGCCCGCAACCTTGCAAGATTGGACGAGAAGATCGCATCATCAAGCCAGAGCGCCCGGCGCCTCGCCTCGCTCAACGAGGAGAGGGCAGAACTGGTGCGCAGGGTGACGGAGCTTGAGCGTCGCAGGCCAGTCCTTGTCTCACCGATTACGTTCCGGCGAACAGGAACCGGGGAGATCGCAATCGATGTCTCGGGCCACAAGACCACACTCAAGCCAGGCCAGTGGTCAGCTTTCGTGCCGATCGCCTTCGACGTCAGCCCGCTCGTCTCTGCGAATGGCATCGCCCGCTTCTACCTCGAGTCCATCTCGCCCCACGTGAGCGTTTACATGACGCCGATCAACATCGACCCCACCGGCCCTGTCATCCCCATCTCTTATCCAAAACGCTTCTCGCGGGAGCTCGCCGAGCGCATCGGCCTGTTCAAGACCCAGGGCTGGGCAATAGACACAATGGCGCTCAACGAGGGCAAGCTCTCGGACGAGACGTTCTTGCAGGATGCAGTGAGCACGTTCGACGCAAGGAAGCGAATGCTTCGTTTTGCTCTCGACGAGATCCCATTCAACCTGTTCTTCATGCTGTTCTCGGGCACCGACCGCATCCAGCACGCCTTCTTCCGATTGATTGACAGGGGACATCCGCTGTTCGATGCAGCGCTTGCTTCACGGCTTCATAACCCCATTCTCGATTCTTACAGGCGGATGGATGCCGTCATCGGCGAATTGCTGGCAAAGATTGGCCCTGAGACGACCATCCTGGTGCTCTCCGACCACGCCTTCCATTCGTTCAGGCGCGGCGTCAACCTCAATACCTGGCTGGTGCGCAATGGATTCATGCGCTTTTCGGGCACCAGCAGAAGCGATTACGACCTGGAAGACCTCTTCGGACGGGGCGATTTCTGGCCGAACGTGGATTTCGAGCAAACCAGGGCCTACTCGCTCGGCCTGGGGCAGATTTACATCAACCTGAAGGGCCGCGAGTCGCTTGGGACGGTATCTGGAGGCCCTGAATATCGCTCGGTTAAAAGGGAGATCATCGCCGGACTTTCCGGCCTCATCGACCCGAAGACCGGCGAGACCGCGGTTAGGACGGTCTATGACCGCGACGACATCTACTTCGGGCCAGCGTTTGCTGACGCTCCAGACCTGCAGGTGGCGATGGCAAGCAAGTATCGGGTCTCTTGGCAGAGCACGCTGGGAGGCATCTCGAAAGATGTCTTTGTAGATAATAACCGCAAGTGGTCTGGAGACCACTGCTCGCTCGACGTCGAGATAACCCCGGGCATCCTTCTGTGCAACCGGCGGATCGCAACGAGGCGGCCTACCATCCTGGACCTCGCGCCCACTGCGCTTGCGATTCTCGGCATCGCTCCACCGGCCAACATGGACGGGAAGGTGCTGTCTCTGAGCAGCTAGCAGCGATCAGAACGGCCAGATAGCTGAGGTTTCTGCATTCTTCGCAGCCGAGAGAATACATACGAGGTTAATCCGGATTATTCAGTGATGATATCCAGGCCAGGCTCTTTCGAGGCTGTGCTAGACCATATTGCCCACCGCTGATGAACACTCTCCGAATGATCCAGGCTAATCCGATCGGACGATCCTTCCGATAATTCCGGTGACGAGAGAATCTTAAGAGAGGCTGGCCTGCGTCCGAATCAGGATGTATTAGGTTGGCAGGCCTGGCGAGGGAGTGCATAGGAATGCTGTTTTGATGGCTTGTCTGAAGCCAAGTGTGAGAACGAGGAGAAGTTTTGCCTGGACAGAGTGAGGCGCGTCCATTATCGGTCTGTGTCCTGGACAGCAACCCGCAGAGTGCGGCTGTTTATTCGGAGGTTTTTGCCTCGAGCCGCGCACGGCTGATGGTCTTCTCCAAGCTGGAGGAGGCTCTCGCACACATTCAAGAGAAGAAGATTGACCTCGCCATCGGGGCAATGCGTCTCTCTGATGAGTTCCTGCTGGAGTTCATCGAGGGCGTGAGGGGGCGGCGGCCGGACGCGGCGCTACTTATCATGCATCCCGAGCTCGGGCCGGAGGACATCGCGGTCCTGAACGGGTGCGGCGTTCTTGCTGTCTCTCCTGAGGGGACAAGCCCACTCGCCTATCGTGAGGCGATAGGCGCCTCGATGAGAAACATCGCCCGAATCGGCTGGATCGCCAAGCGGCGTTCCGAAGGGAGCGTTGGGGCCACGGATTCGCTCTTCAGTGGTGCGTTCGACCTGGAGCCCAGCGATATCGTCGATCATACAGGCGGATTAAGACGCTTGCCGGATATATTTGACGAGTCTGTGGTGCGGGATGCTAAGCGCATCACAAATGCTGTGTCCAAGGTAGATTCAAGCACGCAGCTGACTTTTTTCGAGGAAGAGGTCCGGGCAGTTGGTAAATCACGGGCAGCAGCGGCGCTTCTCTATCTCTGTGAAACAGAAAAATCACCCGAGCGAGCTTGGCTTTTAGTTAGGTTTCTCTCATTTATTCCCTCATACATTACCAAGCTCGCGCTTGACCGATTGGCGAAGACACACCCCGACTCAACAGTTCGGACTCTGGCCAAGAAAGGCTGTAAAACACTACTTCGCAAGCACCCGATAATTTTTCATACAGAGCGGCTGCTCTCGAAGAAGGTATCATCTTCTGTGATCAACAAGGCGGCCGAGTCGATCGCCCAGTGCGACAGCGAGCTCGCGGTAGCTGTGTTGACCAGTGCGCTTGCGGTCAGGCGGCCTGTGGTTCATGACGCTGCGATCAGGGGTCTTGGCATGGTTGGGACCGAGAGCGCCTTAAAGGCCATTTTCAGACGGCTCAGGATATTGAAGTTGGTTCGCGAGACAGCCTTCTTTAAGAACACCTACAGCCCCGGAGAACATCTCGCCTATCTCGAGGCGCTGGCCGCGACCCTCAAGTCCGCTAGCGGGCAGCATCCTGAGGCCGCTCAGGAGGTGGCTCGCGATCTCCGCTCCCAAGACATACAGACGCGGCTGAAGGCAATAGAGATCGTGGGCCTTTCACGAACGCCGCAATGCTGTGAACTTCTGGCCAAGAGCATCAAGTCAAACGACTGGCGGGAGCGCCTGGCAGCGCTCAAGGCTGTCGCCAATTCACCGGACCCAGACTCGCTCGATGTGATCCGCGGTTTCATCGATGACCGTAACAACACGGTCAGCAAATGCGCTATGGAGGCCCTGGAGCGACTGAGACTGAAAAAACAGATCAGAAGCGCTCTTGGGGACCAAGAGAACCGGATCAGGAGCTCGGCGGCGGCAGCTCTTGGCCGGCTGGGGGACAAGGACTCGATCTCTGAGCTGCTCCCCCTGGTCTTCGACAACGATCCGGACGTCGCACATGAGGCGCTCAAGAGCCTGGGAAGGATCGCTGACCCCGCCTGCATTCCGATTGTCCGAGAGTTTTTCTTGAAATGCGACACGCCGGAGCTCATCGCTGATGCGGCGTACTGCTTGGGCAATATCGCTACCGACGCCTCGCTTGAGGCACTCATTGGTCAAGCGGAGCGGCTGATGCGTTCAGATGATTTCAGGCTGCCGTTGCTAATCCGGGCAATTGGCTCCATCATCAACTCTAGCGCTTGGCAGCGCAACGACGCGCTTGTCGAGAGGGCGCTCAACGTTTTCCAGCAGGCGGGCATTTCAGGCGGCGACGCATCAAGGCTCGAGATCGCTGGCATCCTGCTCCACATAGATGGGCTGAGCCTCAAATCATACTCCACAATGATGACACTGCTTCAGAAGTTTGTCATGATGCGCTCTGCGTCAAATCCGAAGCAGTCGCGAATGGTGTCGATCTCCCGCAAGGCTCTCGAACGAATCCACAAGAGAATACTGAGGCTACGGGAAGTCCAGAAGACCTTGAACAAAGTCCAACAAGTGCTTGAATCGCTGCCAGCGCGGCCTAACGGAGAGAAACACCGGTCGTTCGCGGTGCTTGGTAGTCTGCTGTCATCCTTGCCGCACTCCGAGCGCGACACAAGCACCGTGGCGAATCGTGCAATTGATGCACTCGTTGAAACGCTTAGCAATCCAAACACACCTTGGAGAGACCGCGACGCAGCTATAAGAGCGCTGAGCGCCCTCGGCGAGCGACGCGCCCTTCCCGCCCTGCGAGAGATTGAGAAGACCGGCCCGCCGCTTCAGAAGGAGCTCGCCAAGCAGGTAATGCGCTCAATAATCAGGAAGAACCTCCTGATGCGTGCATTGCGCAGGACGCCCGAAAACCGCATCCCACGGCAAAAGAAAGCGCATTGTCAGATGCCAACCGAGTCGCACAACGGCGGAGCGCCAGCTGCCGTTTCGCCCGGTCGAAGGCGGGCAGCGCACGCCTCCGTCGCCTGAAAGACGCACTGCCCAGGCTATTAGCGCTACATCCACCGCCGGTGGTACAAACAGCCGTTCCGAGACATAGGAATCATCGGCCTAAAAGGCAACATATCTCCCGCCTACTTGGCCGCAAGTCCATCGGCCACGAGCCGCTCCATTGCGTTGACCATCGCATCCCATGATTT
>QMNL01000042.1 GCA_003647755.1 Candidatus Coatesiibacteriota bacterium | reverse complement strand
TTCGGCTTGGGCCAGAATGCCTGTGGAGGGAGCGTAAGAAGCCAGCGCACGCTCGCCCTAGCCTGCACTGTAACGCTCAGCCGGCCATACTGAGACGTGTTCGGCACTGCCGTCAGCCGCTCGGCAATCTCCCTCTGGGCCATCACGCGAATGTCCTCGATCCGCTCCATCTGATTCATCAAAGTGAGAAGAATCCTGACGAATGAGCAGTAGGGAAGATTCCCGACGATTTTGACCTTCTTGCCCAAAGTGCCGGCAAACGACTCGTCTGACAGGTCAAGTTCCGTGGCGTTCATCCACAGCGGGATGACATTAGGAATGCGATTGAAGCGTTCCTTGAGCCGTCCAAATAGACCTCCGTCCACCTCGACAGCATAGACGAGCCTCGCATCACGAGCCAGCAGCCCGGTCAGCCGCCCGTCGCCAGCCCCGATCTCGACCACGACCTCGTCCCGAACTTCGGCAAGCTTGGCGACTTTTTCGAGAAGGTTTCGGTCGATAAGGAAGACCTGGCCGAGTGATTTCTTTGGCTCGAGCGTGATCGTAGCTGTCAACAGGTAAATGCCTCCGCGTTTCGTGGTCTATCGGCAGTTGGTGCAGGATGCAATTTTAGTGTTCTCAATAATGTCCTGTTTATCCTTACGCACAAGGCAGAATGCACCAACACCGACAGAAATGGCGGCCCCTAGGGGAATCGAACCCCTGCTTAATGGCTGAGAACCACTCGTCCTTACCACTAGACTAAGGGGCCACAAAAACTTGGCTGGGAAGCAGGGATTCGAACCCCGGTTCCGTGATCCAGAGTCACGTGTCCTACCCCTGGACGACTTCCCAACCTGCATTCCATTCAACCG
Source organism: Candidatus Coatesiibacteriota bacterium (assembly GCA_003647755.1). Taxonomy (GTDB): domain Bacteria; phylum B130-G9; class B130-G9; order B130-G9; family B130-G9; genus B130-G9. Next base: position 8,309 of record QMNL01000042.1, on the reverse strand, counting down.
GTTAAGCGACCGTAACAGCGTCAACCCAGCCTAACAATATGGGCTCGCCGGCTCAAATGTCAAGCTCGACGCATCTTCTATGATCAGATTCCCCGTGCGGCACAGCGCCGCAGTTTATAGGGCAACTTAGCTGCCCGCGGCGGTTGACTTGCGCCCAACGGTTGCCTATTGTTCACCCCAAAGCTTACCGGGTTCTTATTTTGGTCTAACTGGGGGCGAGGAGTGCAGGCCTGGATTAACAGCAATTTTCTCTGGACGCAATTCGCTATCTGCGGGCTGGCAATCGTTCTGGCGGGGACGAAGCTATCCCGCTATGGCGACATCATAGGCGAGAAGCTCAAGATCGGTTCAACCTGGATCGGTCTTGTGTTGTTGGCGGCCGTTACATCGATGCCGGAGATGATAACGAGCTGCACGGCAGGAGGTATCGGGGCTCCGAACATGGCTGCGGGCAACCTGTTCGGCAGCAACCTCTTCAATCTGGCAATACTTGGTATTCTGGGCGTCGTGATGCCTCGCAGGGCAGTGTGGGCTGGTAGGGGCAGAAGGCACCTGCTCTCCGGCAGCCTCAACGTCATGATGATGCTCGTGGCCCTTCTCGTGATCCTATTATACAAGTTCATATCAACCGAGGCCTTACTCGGCGATCTCGTGCAGCTGCCAGTCGGGATCGGAAGCATTCTGCTGTTTTTTCTTTACTTCGTGTCCATGTTTCTCATCTTTGTTGACGAGCGCGGCAGGGGCGCAACGAGCGCCGAGGCGCAGTCATACGGGGATGAGCGTCTTCCAGAAGTCTGCGTCAAGTTCGGCATCGCCAGCGCGATAATCGTGGTCGCTGGGTGGCGGATGGTAGTGCTGGGCGACATACTGGCTCAGGTCCCCATTCATCTGTTGGGTGCACGAGTCGTTCTGGGAGATAGCATAGTCGGAACGCTCTTTCTCGCGGTCGCCACGTCGTTGCCCGAGCTCACCGTGTGCTACGCCGCGGTCAAGATGGGTTCTGTTGACATGGCGATCGGCAATGTCTTTGGGAGCAACATATTCAACCTGGCTACCTTCTTTCTGGCAGACCTGTTCTTCATAAAGGGGCCCATTTTGGCGTTCGTGAGCGAAGCACACGTTTTGACTGGACTGTTAGTTGCGCTCATGAGCGTCTTCTTCGTGACGGCAAGCACGAACTCCCGCATGTTCCGGGGGTTCAGGCAGGTCCCGTTGTCAGCGGCCATCGTGGTGCTTTGGTTCATTGGCTGGTTATTTATACTTACCTTCACCGGCGCCCCTGAGTAGCCGCTCTGAAATTGCAGCCCGCCCGCATTGGCCGATGGGCGGACAGGGCCGTGGGGGTGCGGCGAGCTGTCGCCGTCGGTCGGCTCTCTCCACGGCTCGAGTCGTTGGGCAGCCAGGCGATCGTAAACAAACTCCCCGGTTGTTACGATGCGCAATGAACAGCGTTAAGTTGTTTGCCGAGTTAGTTGGCCGTCTGATACTTGTGCGACCGGTCATCATTCTGGTTGAAAAGGCGGGAATGGATAGTGTATTATATTATTGATTCTACAACATATTGCGGGTTTAGTATGGTTGAGGGCCAGTGATAGCGCCTCGCAGGGATAGGTTTTTTGTGGGTGGATGTGGAGTAGAGGGTCTGTAAACACACTGGGGATGGTTAGCAATTGAAGGTTACGGTCTCGTGGCTACGGGAGTTTGTCGATTTTGATCTTGATGTAGAGTCGCTGTGTAGGGGGCTGACTTTTCTCGGTCAAGAGGTTGAGAGCGTTCACTCCGAGCGGGATTCGGCGGAAGCAGAGTCGCTGCTCAAGCTGTCTGCTGATGAGGGCTTTGAGCTGGATGATACGGTTTTAGACCTTGAGATCACGCCGAACCGTCCGGACTGTCTCAGCGTGGTGGGGATAGCGAGGGAGGTCTCGCTTCTGGTTGACAAGCCGCTTCGGCTGCGGAAGGTGAAGTTGGCCGAGGCCGGTCGCCCTGTGGAGGATGCAGCTACCCTGGAGGTCCGCGAGACCGAGGCGTGTCCCCGGTATATAGGCCGCGTGATAACCGGTCTCACAGTTGGGGAGTCTCCAGTTTGGCTGAAGCGTAGGCTTCTTGCGGTGGGGCTGCGCCCGCTCAACGCGGTCGTTGACCTCTCCAACTACATAATGCTGGAGACGGGGCAGCCGACGCACTGCTTTGACCTTGATAAGCTCCTTAACAAGGCGGTGGTGGTTAGATTTGCGAGGAGGGGTGAGCGCATCGTAACGCTGGACGAGGTCGAGCGTGAACTCAATCCCGATATGCTGGTAATCGCCGATTCAGAGAGGCCGGTGGCGATAGCGGGTGTGATGGGCGGAGTGAACACCGCCATAAGTAGTTCCACCACGAGCGTCTTCCTGGAGTGTGCCTATTTCGACCCGCCCCTGATAAGGAGAGCATCGAGACGACTCGGGCTCTCAACAGAAGCTTCCTACCGTTTCGAGCGTGGGGCAGACATTGGTGCGCTGGAGAAGGTCAGTCGTTTCGCCGCGTCGCAGATTGCGGAGCTTTGTGGTGGCAGCATCTTGGCAGGGTCGGTCGAGTCGTATCCGGTGCCCTATCGGCCGCAGAGTGTGAGGTTTCGGCCGGAGCGTGTTAATCGTGTTCTTGGGACGAAGATCGAGCCGCATGCGATGGAGAAGATACTTCTCACCCTTGGCTTTGGTATTGGGAAGGATGCTGATGTGAAGCGATCAGAGCAGATGTGGGTGGAGCCGCCTTCTTTCCGTCCCGACGTTAGCCGGGAGGAGGACCTGATTGAGGAGGTCGCGAGGGCCTACGGATACGACCGGATACCGGCCGAGCTGCCGAAGGTGAGGCTGTTTACTGGGCGGTTGAATCCCGATGTCCAGCTGATGAGGCGCATCAAGCAGTCGCTAAAGAGCTTGGGCCTGTGCGAGGTCTGGATGTTGAGTTTAGTAGGGGACGGTCTCCTGGACCGATGCCATATCCCTCAGGACGATCCCTTAAGAGCTGGTGTGCGATTGATGAACCCGTTGAGCAGTGATCAGGACATGCTGAGGACATTTATGCTGCCGGGCGTTCTGACCTGCGCCTCGCACAATGCGAGGCATAAGGAGCTTGACCACTGGCTGTTTGGGCTTGGAAATGTCTTTATTGATCGTGGCGAGATGACTCCTGAGGAGCGGATGCACGTGTGTATAGTGGGGTGCGGTGATCCGCTGCCGTTCAACTGGGCACGGGGGAAAGGGAATGGGAGTTTCTATCACATGAAGGGGATTGTGGAGCGGATGCTGGAGGACCTTCACCTCCCTTCGGCCAAGATCGAGCCTCACGAGCTTCCATTTGCGGAGCGGGACGTGGGATTCTCGGTGAGGGTTGGGTCGGAGCCGGTTGGCTTCCTGGGCCAGCTGGGGGCGGATGTTGCCGAGTCGTTTGATCTTTCGCGTGACTGTTATTTTGCCGAGCTTGACCTTCACGTTCTTAAGGACCTGACCGCGCTGCCCAGGAAATACAGGCGGTATTCGGTATTTCCGGCGGTGGTTCTGGACCTCGCAGTTACTCTGCCGAGGGAAACGCAGAGTGGTGAGGCGGAGGCGATAATTCGAGAGGTTGGTGGCGAGTTAGTGGAGAGTGTAACTCTGTTCGATCGGTATCAGGGGAAACAGATTCCGTCCGACCGCGTCAGCCTCGCCTACTCGATCAAATACCGGTCCAGCGACAGGACACTTACGGTAGAGGAGGCGTTCCAGCGGCACCAGAAGATAATTGAGGAGTTGTCGAGACGCCTTGGGGGCAAGCTGCGTGAGTGATTTTGGCTGCGTGAGGAGGGGGCTTTTGAGTAGCGTTTAGGTGCGGTAGGTGTTGAAGGTGAAAACGCTTGACAGGGCATTGTTGAGTCAGTAGTATTCGGGCTGGTAGAGATAGATTGGGTAATCTGTGTGTTTGACGGGTTTAGCCCATTGGAAGCCACTTGATAGGGGCTTGTTGTATGTGTTGATGTTCTTTGGGTTATGTAGGGTAACTGGGGTCGTTTCTTATCGAGATCAAGTATCTGACTTCCTGTTTGGCTATAACAAAGGTTTTCACTTCGCCTAAGGGCCCAAGATAGGAGAATATGGGATGCGGGGACGTGTTTATTTTCTTGTAGCTGTCATTTTGACATTAAGCATTGTGGATGCGACGTTCGCAGAGTGGATAAACTACTCTCAGACCTGTGATGTTCGCCATATTGCTGTTCAAGGCAACAAGGTGTGGTGTGGAACGACCAATGGCAACGGGGCGGCTCGGCTTGATTCGGGCGGCAACGTGGCATTCTATACTCAGGCCGATGGGTTACCTTCGGGAGACATTACCGCCCTGGCCTGCGATAGCCTCACGGTTTGGTTTGGGACGGATGTTGGCCTTTGCATGTTCAATGGCCAGCAGTTTGAGACGTTCACGCGGGATAACAGCGGCCTTCTGACCAACAGCATCAGGGCGATCGCGATCGACCCGAGAACATTGACCAAATATATTGGCACCGAGATCGGTGTCTCCGTTTACGACGGCGTCAACTGGAAGTCCTACACACCATACAACAGCGATCTGGCTTCGCCTCACGTCCTGTCGCTTCTGGTTGATCCGGATACGGACGAGCTCTTCGTCGGGACTGACCTCGGTGTGAGCGTGATGAACATCAGCGACGAGAGCTGGCACCAATACAAAGTTGAGCATGGACTCGTCGCGAACAGAGTTTCCAGCATTGCCAAGGATGCGGATGGCAATTACTGGTTTGGGACCTATCAGGGGGCAAGCCGCTTCGATGGGACCGACTGGTATTCTTACACCAGCACCAATGGCCGCCTGAGCTCTAATTATGTAACCGACATCGCCCCGTCACCTGACGGTTATGTCTGGATATCGACTGACAGGGGTCTCAACAGGATTCACGGCTCGGAGACGGTAGTATTTAATGTTGCGTCTTACGGGGCGGCTGGCCTGACGACCGACGTGGGCTACGCGCTCGGCTGTGACCCGTCCGGCAACGTTTGGATCGGCACTTCCGGTGGCGTCCTGGCTTTTGACGGTGATGAGTTTGAGCTGCACCTGGGCGATGGGCTTCAGAGCAACTACATAACGAGTATCGCGAAGCAGGGGAGAGCGGCCTACTGGTTTGGGACGCAGGATTCGGGCGTCAACAGGCTTGATTCGAGCGGAATGGCCGGCTACACAGGCCTCGTCTCCGATGCCATCTCCGACATCACCTCACATTTCGAGGCTGGTAGGTGGTATGAGTGGTTTGGAGGCGCCGATGGCATGACCATCTTTGATGGGACCAATTGGTGGAACCCGGGCCTCGTGATGACGCCGTTTAGGATGGCGGTAGAGTTCGTTGATCCTGACCCGGAAGTTCCGGGTGACGAGTACTGGAACAAGTGGGTATGCACTCAGGATAACGGGGTCTTCGTAATCGTGGGTGCGCTGCCCACGACCGTTACCAACTACACGGTGGCCAACAGTGGGCTGGTCTCGGACACCGTGAACTCGGTGTCGGTGGACGAGGACCACGCGAAGTGGTTTGGGACTGATCAGGGAGTCAGCGTCCTTGATGCAGACGGTTCTTGGTCAGCGATCTCTATGCTTGACGGCTTGCCGAGCAACAATGTCTCCGCTATCGATTTCGCCGCGGATGCGGTGTGGTTTGGGACTGATCGGGGGGTTGCTGTGAGGAGAGATGGCCGATGGACGACATATCAGCACATCGCGGCCGACGAGCCGATGATTGGGGACGCCTTCGTCGCAATGGCTGTCGAGGACGTTGGCGGCAAATGTATCCACTGGTTCGGCGGAGAGGGCGGCCTTTTGGCCTTTGACGGGACTGATTGGACGATTTACAAGGAGTCCAACTCAGCGCTTCCTTCCAACGATGTCCGGGACATCGGGATCGATTCTGCGGGGACCAAGTGGGTCTGCACGGCTGGCGGCATTGCGAGCATCGATTCGGCCGGCAACTTCTGGGTGACGCAGTCAACGATTGTTGGGCTTGCGTCGAATGACGTTCGGGCGGTTTTGATCGATCCTGGCGACAACAAGTGGTTCGCAACGGGCGGCGGCGTTTCCAAGTTCGACGGTGCTGGCTGGACCAGTTTTGATGTTGCCGGTGGCCTGTGCTCAAACGACGTGCGCGACCTTGCGATCGACGCGGTTGGCCGCATTTGGGTTGGCACGGGGCACGGTCTCTGTGTGATTGACGGTGGTGCGGTTACGCTCAGCTATAACACTGGCAATTCAGGGATAGCAAGCGACGATGTCAGGTCTGTTGTTATCGATAGGAACGGAATTAAGTGGATTGCGACGAACGCGGGCGTGTGCAAGTTTGACGGGAGCACGTGGCGGACTTATGACCAGTCGTCTTCGGTATCTGGCCTGCCGTCGGACGATGTTCTGAAGCTGTTCATTGACAGCGATTTCAATCTCTGGGCTGCCACTGCGCTGGGCGCCGCCAAGTATGACTATGCTGAGTGGCGTGTGTTTGGGGCACAATTTGGGCCACTTGGGCATAAGATCGGCTTCGTTGGTGAAGACTGCGTGGCAGGTGCCTTCTGGTTCGGCACGGAGTATGGGCTGGTCGAGTATGAACTGGGCAACTGGCACCTTTATTCAGGAGTTGGGATCGGCTCCAACGCCGTAAATGATCTGAAGGTTGATGGGGCTGGCAAGGTCTGGGTTGCGACGAATGGCGGTGGCGTGTCAGTGTTTGATGGTGGTCTTTGGACGACGTTCAATCGGGCCGGTGGCGGTCCCTCGCATGATGTTGTCAATCGGGTAATGGTCGATTCAGACGACAATAAGTGGTTTGCCACGGAGGGTGGCGGTGCGAGTCTCTTTCTTGAGAACCACGATCCTGGCCTCTCCGAGCCTGAGCTTGCCCCACATTCCGGGGTTCCTGCGCTTCCCAAGTTCAAGGGCACGGGCACGGAGTTTGAGTATTCTGTCTATTATTTTGATCCTGATATCGAGCTGTCGGCGCTGGGCTACTCGGTGGAGGCATATATATATATTGATGGCATTCCATACGACATGTCGCTGGCATCCGGCGCGAGCTATAACGGGAGGTATTCGTTCTCTACCGTTGATCTTGCCGAGGGTTCCCACACCTACTACTTCTACTTTGTGAAGGAGTCCGGCAACGTGGTGAAGCTCCCTGAGTCTGGCGTTTTTTCGGGCCCTGTCGTTGACGGTTCGCCGCCGAGTTCGGCAGCATTCGCTGATGAATCGCTTCTGCCCTACACGAAGCAAAGCCCGTTTGCGATTCACTTTTCGGCGGAGGATTTGCAGAGCGGCGTTGCCTCGGTTGAGCTCTACGTGAGGCAGCCGGGGGATGATTGGGAGAAGACAGGCCTATCGTCATCGAAGCCGTACGGCGTCTTTGAATACTCTACGTATCTGTCTGGAACGTTCGAGTTCTGCACCGTTGCAGCGAATTATGCTGGCCTCGTTGAATCGCTTCCGGATGAGGCAGATTGCACGGTCGTCTATGATCGCAAGGCGCCAAGCTCATACATAACTGCCGGGTCCTACCGGGCACATAACACGCCGGTCATGAGGATCCCTTATTCGGCGAGCGATGGCGAGAGCGGGATCGACCATGTTGAGCTGTGGCACCAGTATGAGGGCGATCCAGATTTCGGGCGTTTCCCGGTGGCAACGCTGGAGCAGGCCAGTGGGCTGTTCATATACACGGCCCAGAGAGAAGGCTGGCATTACTTCTACACCATAGCAGTTGACAGGGCCGGGAACCGACAGGCTGTTCCTCCTACGTAGTATTATTTTTCCGTCTCCTATGACGGCACGCCGCCGGTATCGAGCTGCTCAACAGTCGAGTTTGCGGGCACGAACTTCGATGTGAACTTCACGGCGGATGATCCCCAGAGCCGGGTCAGAAGTGTTGACCTCTATTACAGGCTGAATGGTGGGCCGATGTTCCATTACGATGTAATACATTACAGCGCTCAGGGCACCTTCCACTTCGTCGCTCCCCAGGATGGCACCTATGAGTTCTACACTCAGGCGACAGACTGGGCTGGCAACAAAGAGGAGCTGCCGGCTGTGCCGGATGCAACCTGCAAGTCTGACATTACGCCTCCTGATGCGGTAACGAGCTGCCCTGAGGCGACCAATGAGCGCTCTATGAGCGTAACTTACAGCGTTTCTGACGAGACCTCTGGCGTCAAGGAGGTTACGCTTTGGGTCAAGTTCAAAACAGGCGGCTGGGTTGCGACGGGCTATTCATCCCAATACCGAGAGGGAGAGTTCAAGTTCGATTTCCTCCAGGG
>QMNL01000398.1 GCA_003647755.1 Candidatus Coatesiibacteriota bacterium | reverse complement strand
GCAAATGAAAGCGGCGTCAAGCCGCCGCACTCCAAAGTTACCTGCAGACTGATGCCTGCCGAACTCATAGCCTCTGCGTAGCGGCAAAGCGTCTTTATCCCACCATCTGCCTTGCCATTAATCTGATTATTGGGGACTTAGGCCACGTGGAGGTTCCACCGCCCCCTGGCGAGTGCGAACGCTTTGCCCCGCCTAACTAAAGGCAGCCAAGCACAAATTAAAGCACTAGCTGCGGCGGACAAAACCTAGCTGTCCTGGAGCTCTCCCCGGCATCGGAACCCGAAGCTCCGGCCAAATGTTTATCGAGTAAACGGCATGCCTTGAAAAGCTTTTTTCAGGAGATGATGCGAGCGCCATCTATATGCAACAACGCGTCTCGTCGAGGCGCCTCAATCCCCGTGGAGGATCTGCCATGAGAGATCTGTCATTTCCGGTGGTTTTATTGTGTGTCGTGATTGTATTTGCGTCGCAATCTGCGTTCAGCGAGGGGCTCATTTTCGCTACTCGCCCCGAGACTGGGGTCATGCAACCGCTGGTGACGAAGACGCTGAAGGTTACGTTCGAGGCAACTGAGAGCATCGCCAAGACGACCGTTGAGCAGACGTTCTATAACCCGACCGATAGGACTTTAGAGGGCAAGCTGGTCTTCCCCTTGCCAAGAGGGGCCGCGGTGTCGAGTTTTGCGGTCTGGGTAGAAAACACGAAGGTTATGGCGAGAGTTCTGCCCAAGAAGGATGCGAACAAGATATACAACGACATCGTCAGGAAGATGCGTGATCCAGCCCTGCTCCAGTATCTCGGCAGGGGTATGTTTGAGGCGCGGGTCTATCCAATTGCGCCCAGATCGACCAAGAAGATAGAGCTTCAGTACTCCTGCGTGCTCAACACCGAGGCCGGCGTTGTGGAGTACGTGTTCCCGCTCAGCTCGTTCACTGTAACACACCTGCCGTTGATGAGCTTCGTGCTTGTCGGCCGAATCAAGTCGAGCAACCCGCTGAAGAACATCTACTGCGCGTCGCACGATGTCGCCATCAATCGCTTGAGCGATACCGAGGCGAGCGTGAGCTTGGAGTGTAACGACCTAAAGGCCGGCCGGGATTTCAGGCTGTTCTACACGCTCTCGCGGGACGATGTGGGGATCAACGTTCTATCGCAGAAAGATGGCGCAGACGGCTACTTCTTGCTTCTGGCTTCACCTAGATATGCTTTGAATAAGAAAAGGCGCCCTCCCAAAGAAGTCATCTTTGTCTTCGACATATCAGGCAGCATGCAGGGCAACAAGATCGAACAGGCTCGCAAGGCGGCCAAACACATCGTCTCGAATCTCGGTAAGCAGGATTATTTCAACCTCGTGGCTTTCAACGACCAGGTGCGGAAGTTTAGCAGTGAGCAGATGAGGGCAACACAGCCTGAGGTGCGTGAGGCGATGAAGTTCCTCGATGGGCTTGAGGCGGCCGGAGGGACCAACATCGATCGCGCCCTGGTGGAGTCGTTGCAGATGCTACATCGCAACGACATGACCAGGATGGTCATTTTTCTGACGGACGGTCAGCCCACGGTGGGGGAGACTGACTTTCAGAAGATAGTTGATGACGTGAAGAGGCATGGACACGGCGCGGCAAGGGTCTATTGCTTCGGTGTGGGCTATGACGTTGGGGCTGACCTGTTGGATGGCATCGCGCGGGTCAGCCATGGCACTGTGTCCTACGTGCTGAAGGATGACGACCTCGAGCGGGTCATCTCGTCGTTTTACAACAAGGTGGCATATCCCGTGCTTTCTGATGTCCGGCTGGACATAGCCGGGGTGAAGACGTTCGAGATGTACCCGAGCACGTTGCCGGACCTGTTCAGGGGCACCCAGGTCGTCGTGTTTGGCAGGTACGCGGGCGGGGGCCGGGGCGAGGTTACTCTCTCGGGGCGCATTGAGGGCGAGACCAGGAAGTTCATAAGGCGGGTGAACTTCGTGCGGGAGCCGGGCCAATACGACTTCATTCCGCGGCTTTGGGCGCTCAGGCGGATTGGGTTCTTGCTGGACGAGATCAGGCGGAAGGGCGAGGTCTCGGAGCTGGTTGATGAGTGTGTCCGTCTGGGGACTAAATACGCCATCGTTACGCCATACACGTCGGAGTTGATGAGCAAGGATAGCGAAGGGAGCAGGCCTCGGCCAGTGTGGTGGGCGAAACAGAGGGGCAGCATTCCAACGATGAGGCGCCTGCGCCCGCCCGACTCAACCAAGCTGCCTAAGGACGCATTCGTGCAGGCTGCGAGCGTTGCGCCGGGCGCAACACTCGACAAGAAGGACAAGATCGCAAGTTCCATGGTTATACACGAGCTGTCGATGGCGACAGCGGAAAAGCCGCAATACACCGGGCAGCGAAGGCTGATCGGGCAGAAGGTCTTCGTCCTCAGGAATGGCTGCTGGACCGACACGGCGATAGATCGCTCTTTGTTATCGACCCCGGATAGAGTGGTGAAGTGCTTCAGCGATGCTTACTTCAAGATGATTCGCCAGGACGAAGAACTTGCGAGGTACTTCTCCGTCGGCAAGTGCCTAATGGTTCTTTACAAGGGCAAAGTGATCAAGGTTGCCGCGTCGGCCAGCTAGCGTCCGAGCCCTCCCGTGATCGCGCTGGCGTGAGGGCTGCGGG
>QMNL01000397.1 GCA_003647755.1 Candidatus Coatesiibacteriota bacterium | reverse complement strand
TCCTTTGAGGTGGATGTTGAGCTCTCAGAAGCGGTAGCAACTAAGGTCAACGAGGTAATACGAAAGAAGAGGGCCGATGCAGATTCTGGCGGGATCAGTCGCGGTTCTGTGCTGGAGAGGTTGCTGAGATACAAGCTGACGGTTGAGGCCTTGCCCCAGGAGGGCATGCTGAGAGTGGTTGACGAGAGAGTATGTGCGCTCAGAGCAAGCGGGGAGGAGAAGAAGAGCCGCAACGCGTTCTTGGAGACGGGACGCGACAAGCGTGGGCAAGAAAAACTACACCTGAGGCTGGAGGGGCAAGCTCACCCATTCTACCATGACCTTTACCTCGACCATACCGTCATTTCAACGCCCCTGTATGAGCCGCATTACCCACACTTGAGCGCACTTAAGGAGGAGATGTCTCGTTGGCAAACCTATTACCTTGAGCCGAGAACGCTAATGAGGGAGGCGGTTCCGCTCGCGGAGATAAGGCAGATAGGCCCAAGAGGCGAAAACTTGGCCGCGTTCCTCAATGTCTTGGAGCATGAGAATCCAAAGGCCTTTGAGAATTTTAACCTGGCGCTTAAGGTTGCGCTGCCGTTTGCTGGCAGAGTCGAGCTGGAGCACCTCCCCACTGGACTGCTTATGCTCAAGCTTCGCGAACGAGACTGCTGGTATTCAGCACGTCTGGTCTCTGAGGGGACCCTCAGAGTATTAGGTCTGATGGCCGCCATTTCTCCAGAGACCCCAGGAACTGTGGTATGTTACGAAGAGCCGGAAAACGGTGTCCATCCCGTGAGAATCAAAGTAATCGCTGATCTCCTTAAGAACGCGGCGCTCCTCGGCAAGCAGATCATAGCAACAACGCATTCACCCGCTTTCGCCAACAATTTCGAGGATAGTGAGCTATTCGTCTGCAGAACAGAGGACGACCAGACAAGCATCTCCGCATTTGAGTCACAGGGCGGGATTTTCCGACAAATCAGAAAAACGCGCATAGATCGGGCTCTTGAGGACAGGATAAGAAGAGGCGACTATGGAGGCTAACATAAGAGTTGTCTCTTTCTTCGAGGATGTAGCTCAAGAGCGTCTCATCGGAACACTTATAGACAGGATCGCCGAAGATGCGGGCGTTCGGCAGCGACGGCTCCGGCGCGAGGCTCGTGTCGCGGAACCCGGAGCCCGGGTTCACGAGCAGTTCGAGAGTTTTGTGAAACAAAGGTCCGACGAGCTGTCCGGCCCAGATGTTGTCCTCGTGGTCGCGATTGACTGTAACTGCAGGCGACGGAACGAGCGCAAGAGACAGCTTGAGGATAAGATCTGGACAAGGCCCAGGAAGGGGAAGAAGGTAAGGGCGGCGCACGTAATCGTGCCAACGGAACATGTCGCTTTCTGTCTTCCTGACCCACACATCGAGCGCTGGTATATCGCAGATCAGCATGCGTTCAACGATGTCATAGGTGCAGGTGCTGCCCCCAAACTGCCGGCATATAAGTGCGAACGGGATTACTACAAGAATATGCTCCGTGAAGCGCTGATCAAAGCTGGCATAAGGCCAATTCTCGGCGGCGCGGAGTATGGGGAGTTGATCGCACAAAAGATAGACCTAGAGCAGCTGCGCAAGGCCGATCCCGCGTTCGAGAGCTTCGAGGAAGAACTCCGTGGAGCGCTCAAGCTCGTGTCTTCTGGCCTAAGTTAGGCGCTGCCATGTCTCAGCGCGGCAAGCGCGGCCTGCATGTCCTCGGGCAGCGGCGCCTCGAACTCAACCCACTCGCCAGTGCTCGGATGCTCGAAGCCGAGTCGAGCGGCGTGGAGCGCCTGTCGCTTCATGCCAAACGTTGGGCGCCTCTGCATTGACCTTCCGCCGTATTGCTTATCCGCTACAACTGGGTGGCCGACTGCGGAGAGATGAACACGAATCTGGTGCGTCCTTCCGGTCGCCGGGCTGACCTTAACTAACGTTACAGCATCAAAACGCTCCAGCGGCTCTACAACCGTGAATGATGGCCTGCCCTCGCCAGACCTGGCGGTCATGAGCTTGCGATTGTGCGGGCTCCTTGTAACGGGCAGATCAATCTCTTTCCGCTCGCCAAAGGCAGTCCCGTGAACAAGCGCAACGTACTGCTTCTTGATCTTGCGCCGCTCAAATTTCTTCATCAGGTCGATGTGCGCCTCGTCTGTTTTGGCGATGACCATGACGCCCGAGGTGTCCCTGTCAAGCCTGTGAACAATGCCCCGGCGCATGGGCCCGCCGACGGTTGAGAGGCTCTTCATGCGATACAAAAGCCCATTGACGAGCGTGCCGGAGACCATCGTCTCGGTGCAGTGAACGATGAGGCCCGCTGGCTTGTCGATGACTGCAAACGAGTCATCTTCGTAGATGATGCCAAACTCAATGGGCTCCGGGAGCACCTGTTCGCCGGGCGGAGGTGGAAGGTGCAGCTCGATCCGGTCGCCAAGTTCGACCCAGTAGCTTGGCTTGGTGGTTTCCCCATTGACGAGGATGCCGCCCTCCCGTATCAACCTGCCTATTCGTGTGCGAGATATGCCGGGCAATCTCTGTGCAACAAAGATGTCCAGCCGGCGACCTTCCTCATCAGCGGTAATGGTCTGGCTCGGTTTACTCAGGTCGTCATTCTCTCCAGCACGCATTATGCTGACCTCACGGCTCTCCT
>QMNL01000396.1 GCA_003647755.1 Candidatus Coatesiibacteriota bacterium | reverse complement strand
TCCCCCTTCGGGGAACTCAAACCCAGCATCACCTCAATCCCAATTCCACTCTTGTTTCGCCCAAAACACCGCCCCGAAACCAACAACACAACACATCGCAATCAAAAAATGCGAAAACTCCTGGGATGAAGGTAAGTGCCACAATTTATCTCGGCACGCTTCATGAGAAAGTTCTCGCCTCGTGTGTCTGTGTGCCTGCCGCGCATCACTTTCTTACAGGAAAGCTAGCAGCCCGAAGGACCCCCGAAAAGTGATTAACCTCAACAGCCGCGGCCCCGTGGATGAATCTTGCGTCAGACAAAGTGACCACGCGGCGCTTGCTTGATGCAGCCGCCCGGATTTGCCAGAATACATGTCAGGTGAAAGTCGGAATCTGATCGAGGTAGGTTTATGCCTGACGAGTCGATTAAGCGGGAGATAGCGGAGCTGCGGGAGCGGATACGCTACCACGAGCACAAGTATTATGTTGAGAACAAGCCGGAGATATCCGACTTCGAGTTCGACAAGCTGCTTGAGCGGCTCAAGTCGCTCGAGTCGCAACATCCGGAGTTCATCACGGCTGATTCGCCGACCCAGCGGATTTACGACGGGACGCTGGAAGGCTTCCGGGAGGTGGCTCACAAGGTCGCCATGCTCTCTCTCGACAACTCCTACAATTTTGCAGACCTCGCCGAGTTCGACGAGCGCGTGGCGCGGACGCTGGGGCTATCGGGGGAGGAGATTGAATATGTGGCGGAGCTCAAGATCGACGGTGTTGGCATAGCGCTCCTCTACGAAAACGGCTTGTTAGTTCGAGGCGCAACGCGGGGCAACGGCACAGTAGGCGATGATATCACCCACAGCGTCAGGACTATAAGGTCTGTCCCGCTGAGGTTACGCGGCGGCGCAAGCCAGATTCCCCCTCTGATCGAGGTGCGCGGCGAGGCCTTCATTAGTCTGAAGGAGTTTGAACGAATCAATCGAGAGCGGGAGGAGGCAGGACTCGACGTCTTTGCCAACCCTCGGAACTCGACGGCGGGGACGCTTCGATTGCTCAATGTTAGGGAGGTCGCCACTCGCAGGCTCGACACGTTCATCTACACCCTGAGCTACTGCGAGGGTTTACATCCTGCAAGCCAGTGGGAGGCGCTTGATCTGATGCGCTCGTGGGGGTTGAAGGTTAATCCTGCCTCAAGACTCTGCCGGGGTCTTTCACAGGTCAGAGCTTACTGCGATGAATGGGACCGGAAGAGGCATGAACTTGACTACGCGACCGATGGCGTGGTTGTGAAGGTGAACCGGCTCGACTACCAGAAGAGGCTGGGTCAGACCAGCAAGCACCCCAAATGGGCGATAGCGTTCAAGTTCCCAGCGGAACAGGCGACAACAAAGGTGCTTTCAATCGACGTGCAGGTCGGCAGAACTGGCGCCGTAACGCCTGTCGCCACGTTTGCGCCAGTCCATCTCTCGGGAACCACCGTCAAGCGCGCCTCGTTGCACAACGCTGACGAGATCGGCCGGAAGGACATCCGCGTGGGCGATACTGTTGTATTGGAGAAAGCGGGGGAGATAATCCCGCAGGTCGTAAGCGTCATCAAATCTGAACGGACTGGTGATGAGAGGCCTTTTCAAATGCCAGAGCACTGCCCCGTCTGCGGGAGTCGCCTGGTGAGGCCCGAGGGCGAGGTAGTGGTCCGGTGCGTGAACTCCTCGTGCCCAGCCGTGCTGAAGGAGAGCATCAGGCATTTCGCGTCCCGCGCGGGCTTCGATATTGACGGTCTGGGGCCAGCGCTCATCGAGATGCTCGTTGACCGGGGGATAGTCAAGAACTACGCCGACCTGTTTAGGCTCAGGAAGGAGGAGCTGGCCTCACTGCCCCGTATGGGCGAGAAGTCGGCCGATAATCTGGTCGCGGCGATCGAGAGAAGCAAAAAAGTGCCCTTCAACAGGTTCATCTATGCGCTCGGGATAAGGCATGTGGGAGCATTTGCGGCGCGGGCGCTTGCGGCGAACTTCAGCTCGATCGAGGGTCTGATTGCCGCGGCCCAGGAGAGATGCGTCCCGCCTCAGACGGAGCTCGGGGTGCTCACCGAAAGCGACAAACCTGCCCCGGGCGGGCCGCGTCCAGTGGAAGGAACTAGCGACATGTTTGAGGCGATCGACGGGATAGGCGCTATCGTCGGGGCGAGCGTCGCACAGTATTTCTGCTTGCCTTCCAACGTTAACGTGATAGAGGATTTGCTTGATGCGGGCGTTGAGATCATTTATCCTGAGAAAAAGATTGCTCCTGATGAGGCGCTTCTGGGGAAGCGTTTCGTTCTCACTGGCACGCTCAAGTCGATGAGGCGGGACGAGGTGAAAGCGAAGATCGAGTCGCTTGGTGGGCGCGTTACCTCATCAGTGACTGGGCAGACGGACTACGTGGTAGTTGGTGAGAGTCCTGGCTCGAAGCTCGATAAGGCGAGGCGGCTTGGTGTGAGTATATTGGGTGAGGCGGAGTTTCTGGAATTGATAAAGAGTCGCAAATGATTCCCTTGGTGGATGATGTCGGATGGGGTAGGATTGACCCGTGTGGGTGCATGATGGTATTGGGCGGGGAGTATCGGATGGAGGACTTTCAGACTGAGCTTGCGCTGTTCATTCGGGCTCGCTACCCGATAAGCTACCTAGTCTGCTGGGAGG
>QMNL01000395.1 GCA_003647755.1 Candidatus Coatesiibacteriota bacterium | reverse complement strand
TGCCGATGTAGTGCCAGAAGTAGAGAACCCTGTGCTCCTCACTACCCCTGAAACGAGACCCATAGACCACGTCTGCCCTGTCTTCGAGTATCGGTCGCAGGACTTTCTGATACTCGCTGGGGTTGTACTCCAGGTCGGCGTCCTGCACTAGGATGACGTCGCCGGTTGCTTGAGCGAGGCCTGTCCTGAACGCTGCTCCCTTGCCCATATTCCTGTCGTGAAAGAGCAGTTTTTGGATATATCGCTCAAGCTTCGGATAGACGTCTCTCGTGCCGTCAGTCGAGCAGTCATCGACCACGATCAGCTCCTTGTCAATGTCAACGTCCGAGACACGTTTGACAATCTCCGCTATCGTGTTCTTTTCGTTGTAAACAGGGATAATAACAGAAACCTTCATATTCTGGCTAACCTCCTAACACTCCAGAGCGCCGCTGCCTGACAGAACACGATGTCCAGCAACGTCAATTTGATCTCGGCGAGTCTCCTATGTCAACCTATGTAACCTGTGGCGATGTGTTTCGTGCGTTGGCCTGGATACAGCCGGGGCATCCTGGATGGTTGTCCACAGGTTGCGCAGATTTTCGGGACTAGAAAATGACGAATTGGCTGAGGGCGGATGTTACGCATCTCGGCTCGTCAGGTGCCCTCCGTGAAGCGCCTACTGTTTCTTCGCCTCGGGCTGCCCAGGGTTTGCGTGAGCAGCGTGCTCGAGCTCCTGATGCGAGATCGACTTCATCGATTTGAGGTAGTAGTTCCTCAAAACAGATATCTGATCGATCGGGCCCTCGCCGACGTACTCAGGGACCATCAGCCGCATTGCCCTGAGTGCGCCCTGGAGGTCTCCACGTCCTACGGCCTCATTGAGCATCTCCATCAGCTTACGCGTCCTGTGAACATCTCGCTTCTCGCCGGCTGCAACAAGGATGTCTGAGTGCTCCGTCGCCTGGAGGTTCTCGCCCTTCAGGAGCAACTCCTCGAACAGCTTCTCACCAGCCCTCAGGCCCGTATAAACAATCTCTATGTCCTCGCCTGGGATAAGCCCTGAAAGCCTGATTAAGTCCTTCGCAAGGTCAACGATCCGCACCTGTTCCCCCATTTTGAGGACGAATACATCTCCCCCTTTGCCCATAGTGGCCGCCTCGAGAACGAGCTGAACCGCCTCAGGAATCGTCATGAAGTAGCGCGTGACTTCAGGGTGTGTAACTGTTACGGGCCCGCCCTGTCGAATCTGCCGCATGAAAAGGGGAACTACACTGCCGGTCGAGCCCAGCACGTTCCCAAACCTCACGATCATGAACGCCGTCTTGCCGGAAGCCACGCAGTCCTGAATGTATAACTCCGCCAACCGCTTCGAGGCGCCCATTATGCTTGTCGGATTAACTGCCTTATCCGTCGAGATCAGCACGAACGACTCTGAGCCCCATTTCACTGCTGCCTCAGCGAGCGTTGCCGTCCCGATCAAGTTGTTCTTAAAGGCCTCCAACGGGTTTCTTTCCATCAGCGGGACATGTTTGTGGGCGGCGGCATGAAAAATGAACTGCGGTCTTGCCTCCCTAAATATCTCGTCAACGCGAGCAGCATCCACGATGTCGGCTATCATTGCGGTATGCTTGACCTTCGGCACCATCTCGCGCTCCAGCTCGTAGTCGATCGCGTAAAGAGAGTTCTCAGCCTGCTCCACTAGAATCAGGACTGCTGGGTCGTACCTCGCCACTTGCCTACAGAGCTCCGAGCCTATCGAGCCGCCCGCACCAGTCACAAGCACCCTCTTGCCACGGATCGATTGCAGTATGCGCTCCGTGCTCAAGCGAATTGGAGGCCTCCGCAGCAGGTCCTCCACCTGCACATCCCGAATCTGGTTTACGGAGACCATCCCCTTGATTATGTCCCCCAAGGGCGGCAGCGTCCTGAACTTGACGTCCGCTTCCTTACACACGCCGATGATTCGCCTCACCTGTGCACCGCTGGCCTTCGGCATTGCTATTATGACCTCATCCACGTGCTTGTCGGCTGCTATCCTGCCCACCTCCTCGATCGAGCCTAACACTGGAACACCATGGATCCGATTGCCGACCAGGTCAGGGTCCTCCGTGATCAGACCCACCAGCTCCAATCCAACCGAAGGACTGCTAAATATCTCCCTGATGAGCATCTCGGCAGGGTCTCCATCTCCTACGACCAGCACCTTGCGCGTCGATTTCACCTGCCCAGAAACAATCAGCCGGTAGCCTCTGGCAAGAAACCTCACTGCCCCGACGGCGAAGATCGTCAGCAACCAATCAATGATGAACACCGGGGCGGGACAGTTAGCGCGGCCGTAGAGGAGTATGACGGCCACGATGATGACGACCGTGGCTATGCACGTGGCTCGGATTATGACGAGCAGGTCGGCCATGCTGGCGTAACGCCATACACCTTTGTAGCAGCCCGAGAAGTAGTAGGAGGCTAGCTTTATGGCGATAACTAGAATGATCGTATTCTGGAAAAGCCTGGTCTCAGCAGGCGGCAGCGGGAACTCAAACTTCAGATAGAACGCCAGAAGATAGCAGAATGCTATGGCCAATGAGTCTGCAAACATCAGCAGGAGTCTCTTCTCCCTGGACGTCAGATCACGCATTCAACCACCCCTTCAACCCCGGCCATATTCGGTGCCTCAAAATCT
>QMNL01000394.1 GCA_003647755.1 Candidatus Coatesiibacteriota bacterium | reverse complement strand
TAACGCTTCAGTTGAGCAGGCCCGGGCACGATTGGGGAAACTCCTGTCATTTGCGGTGGCTTGACACCGCGCTCCAATAGACAGCTTCATCTCTTTCCGAAAGGCGATTGCTACGGCGATGGTTGACATAGGTGATTGACATAGGACGGATGTCGCGTCAAGCCGCGACGAGATAAAGCGGCGTCAAGCCGCCGCACTCCAAAGCGCTAGAACCAGCTGCGTCAATCTGATTACTTGGCTGCGCTGATGGCGTTGTCAATCTATCTGAGTTTAAGTATGCTGTGTTTCTAATGGTTGTTTTCAGGGCTGGGGGTTATGAGATTCTTGTTAGGGGAGCTCGGCAACCTCTGCGAGCCACAACAATGGGTAAAGGAGTTCAAATGAGAAAAGTCGATGTAGCTGTGATTGGTGGAAGCGCGGCTGGGATCGCCGCGGCGGTTACTTGCGGGAGACACTATCCTGATAAGAGCATTCTCCTCATTACAAAGGACAGGCAGGTGCCGATCCCATGCGGGATACCATACATATTTGGCACGATAGGGGACCCGGCAAAGAATGTGATGTTGGATGCAGGGCACAAGAAACCAGGGATGACGATATTGGGCGACGAAGTGCAGGAGATCGATCGGGACAAACGGGTGATGACGACGGCTGGGGGTGAGGAGATCAGCTACGAGAGGCTCATCCTTGCGACTGGCTCCAAGCCGATTATTCCTCCGATACCGGGCGTGGAGAAGGACAACGTTTTTGCTGTGCACAAGAACGTGCCGCACCTGGGGAAGATGCTGGAGAGGGTGAATGCGTCGTCGAGGATAGTGGTCGTTGGGGGCGGATTTATTGGCGTGGAGTTTGCGGATGAGTGCAGGAAGGGGCGGGACGTCAAGATCTCCATCGTGGAGATGCTGCCGAAGTGCTTGATGCTGGCGTTCGACGACGAGCTTTGCGATGTGGCGGAGGAGATTCTGAGAAAGAACGGGATAGAGATACTTGCGCCTGATAAGGTTGTGGAGTTTGTGGGAGACGATGCGGTTACTGGGGTCCGGCTAGAAAGCGGGAAGGAGATTCCGACGGATATGGTAATTCTGGGCATTGGTGCATCTGCCAACACGGAGCTTGCGGAGAGGGCAGGGCTTGAGACAGGCCCGACGCACGGGATTCGGGTCAACCGTTACATGCAGACAGGCGACAAGAACATCTTTGCGTGCGGGGATTGTGCGGAGAAATTTTCCTTCTTTGACGGCATGCCTTCCAAACTGAAGCTTGCCTCGGAGGCGACCAGAGAGGCGCGAATAGCTGGGGCGAACCTGTTCTCTACGCGCAGGATGAACAGGGGCGTGATTGGGACGTTTTCGACAGTTGTTGACGGCACAGCTTTTGGCTTGGCTGGGCTCTCTGCTCGGGGAGCCGAGCGGAAGGGGTATGACATTGCGGTAGGTGAGGCAGAAGCTCCGAATCGGCATCCGGGCAGCATGCCTGGGATGGCCGCGTTGAGGGTGAAGCTCGTCTTTGAGCGTGGCACGGGCATCGTTATTGGAGGGCAGATAATGGGCGCAAGAAGCGGCGGGGAGCTGATAAACACTATCAGCACTTGCATTCACGAGAAGATGACGGCGGATGACATAGCGTTGTTCCCGATGGGGACTCACCCAGCGCTCACTGCGTCGCCAGTCATGTATCAGCTGACAAACGCGGCCGAGATGGCGATCAAGGCGATTCGGTCGAGCTAGACTTTGCGAGAAGGGTGTCTTGGTGCCGGTCCCGGAGAACGAGGCTTCCTCGGGCACGGGCTCGTGCGTGTTGGACGCGTGTTGGTGAGTCATGGACTTTAAGGGGATGAGAGGTTGAGCAAACGAGTCCTGCTTGTCATTCCGCCAACGGGCCTGTATCTGCGCGAGGACAGGTGCCAGTCGGTTATTGATAGCCATGCGATCAGTTTCGCTCGTCCGCCGCTGGTCGTGCTTGAGGCATCGGCGATACTGAGGGAATCCGGGGCAGAGTGTTTCGTCAGGGACTACCCGGCCTCGG
Source organism: Candidatus Coatesiibacteriota bacterium (assembly GCA_003647755.1). GTDB lineage: Bacteria > B130-G9 > B130-G9 > B130-G9 > B130-G9 > B130-G9. The sequence continues at coordinate 639 of QMNL01000394.1, read as the reverse complement.
GCCGCGACTGGGAGCAGTTTGAGGCAGACCTGCGCTCGCTGGCGCCTGATATTCTGGTGGTGAACGTGACGGGGCCAACGATCACTGAGGACCTCAGAGCCTGCCAGATCGCCAAATCAGTGAACCCAGACATCCTCACCGTCGCCAAGGGAGGGTATCTCTTCCTTTATGATGAGGAAGTCCTAAGACGGTTTAGCGATTTGGACGTGGTCTATCGGGGCGAGGTTGACTTCCGGATATCGGCACTTCTCGACGGTTCGTATGAGACGACAGATGGCTATTCCTTCCGCAAGGGGGGCTCACTTGGCCGCACCCAAGACGCGGAGTATCTCGATGAGCTCGATAGGCTGCCGTTCCCGGCAAGAGACCTCATCGACAACGACCTCTACATTTCTCCTGACACGAGGAGGCGCCTCACCGTCATTCAGACCGCCAGGGGCTGTCCGAGCGGGTGCATCTACTGCTTGGTGCCGCGGGTGTCGGGCAAGAGAGTCCGCAGCCGTCCTCCCGGCAACATCATAGAGGGGCTCGAGGAGTGTGTTTCGCGCCACGACACCCATGAGGTCTATGTCAACGCGGACACTTTCCCAATAAACAGGGAGTGGGTGATCGAGCTGTGCCGAGGAAATGTGGAGCAAG
>QMNL01000041.1 GCA_003647755.1 Candidatus Coatesiibacteriota bacterium | reverse complement strand
TGTGTTCTTCTTTCGCTTTTCGAGGATTCTCTAATACATCCCACCGCCTGGTGGCACCGGAGGTGTTGGGGGCTCCTTCTCTGGGATGTCAGTTATCATCGCCTCGGTCGTGATCATCAGCCCAGCAACACTTGCGGCGTTCTGAAGCGCTACCCTAGAGACCTTCGTGGGGTCGATGATGCCCGCTTTCATCATGTCAACGTATTCGAGTTTCTGGGCATCAAAACCGACGTTCCCCTTCTCTTTCTTGACATGCTCCACAACGATTGAGCCTTCTTGTCCCGCGTTCTCAGCGATGTGCTTGAGCGGCTCAATGACCGCTTTCCTCACTATATCAACCCCGACCTTCTCGTCTCCATCCACCTTCAGCTTATCAAGCACTGAAAGCGAGCGAAGATAGGCAACTCCGCCACCTGGGACAATGCCCTCCTCGACCGCAGCACGAGTCGCGTTCAACGCATCCTCAACACGCGCCTTGCGCTCCTTCATCTCGCTCTCGGTAGCCGCACCAATCTTCAGAACAGCAACGCCACCAACCAACTTGGCGAGGCGCTCCTGCAACTTCTCTCTGTCGTAATCTGAGGTCGATGTCTCGATCTGGTTCTTGATCTGCTTAACTCGACCCTCAATGTCGGCAGACTTGCCCCCACCTCTCACTATCGTGGTGTTGTCCTTATCAATGACGACCTTCTTGGCAGTCCCAAGGTCTGCCAGCGTGATCTTCTCCAGCTTCAAGCCAAGGTCCTCAGTGATCGCCTTGCCACCTGTCAAAACAGCAATGTCACCAAGCATGGCCTTCCTACGCTCGCCAAAACCAGGTGCCTTCACCGCTGCAACTGAGAGAGTCCCGCGCAGCTTGTTGACAACCAGCGTTGCAAGCGCCTCGCCCTCGATGTCCTCAGCCACGACCACAAGAGGCTTGCCCATCCTCGCTATCTGCTCAAGAATGGGAAGAAGGTCCTTCATGTTGCTGATTTTCTTCTCGTGGATCAGGATGTAGGGGTCCTCCAAGACGCACTCCATCCGCTCCGAATCCGTCACAAAATAAGGCGAAAGATAGCCGCGGTCGAACTGCATCCCCTCGACGAGGTCAAGCGTGGTCTCCATCGCCTTTGCCTCCTCAACGGTGATGACGCCATCCTTGCCAACCTTCTCCATCGCATCCGCTATCAACTCGCCTATCTTTTTCTCGTTATTCGCAGAGATCGTGGCAACCTGCGTGATCTGCTCCCTTGTCTCCGTCGGAACGCTGATCTTCTTCAACTCGCCAACGATTGCCTCAACGGCGGTATCGATCCCACGTTTCAGTCCCATCGGGTTCGCACCAGCGACGACATTCCTGATGCCCTCACGAAACATAGCCTCTGCCAGAACAGTCGCCGTGGTTGTCCCGTCCCCAGCAACGTCCGAAGTCTTGCTCGCAACCTCGTGAACCATCTGGGCGCCCATGTTCTCAAACGGGTCCTCAAGCTCGATCTCCTTGGCGACCGTAACACCGTCCTTTGTTATGGTCGGTGACCCAAACTTCTTATCCAAAACGACATTCCGGCCCTTCGGACCCAGCGTTGTCTTAACTGCCTCAGCCAGCTGAGTAACGCCCTTCTGCATAGCGTTTCTCGCTTCCTCAGAGAATTTAAGCTGCTTCGCCATATTGGTCTCCTCTCATACTAAAATTGTTATATGTTCCACAGTTCCAACGAGAATCTCGGGACTATCATCCGAGAATCCCAAGCACCTCGTCCTCCTTCATCACCACATACTCATCACCGTCGAGCTTAACCTCGCTGCCCGAATACTTGCCGAACAACACCCTGTCGCCAACCTTGACATCCATGGGCATGATCTTGCCCTGATCGTCTCTGCGACCCGGGCCGACCGCTACCACCTCGCCCTGGCTGGGCTTTTCCTTGGCCGTGTCGGGGATGATGATGCTGCCCTTTTTAACCTCGGTCTCCTCGATTCGCTTGACCAGGATTCTGTCATGCAAAGGCTTAAACTTCATAAGCAAACCTCCTGTTGAAGTTGTTACTGTTTATGTTAGCACTCACCCTTATCGAGTGCTACTACCGAACCTCCAAAAAAATTACTCTCAAACAAAACCACTGCACTCAAAGTAACAACACGCCACTCAAAGTGTTCCCCACTCCCCATATAACTATAGCCCCTGTTCAACAGAACGCAACAAAAAAACAGCCCCATCCATTTACGTGCCTAGCCTGTTCTACAGACAATTTCCCGGACGGTCAGTCTGATTTTTGGCGTCCCGATTTAGCTTTGCCTGATCAGAGTGCTCTGCTAAAGTTGCAACACGATAGAAGTGGGTGAAAGCAGATACGTTTCCTGGAGGAGCGTGGTGGGCAAGCTCAGGAAGATACCGTACATTTTGATTTATGACGGTAACGAGACGCCAGAAACGGCTCAAAAGGCTGCTGCGTCGCTCTATGCTTCCGGCGCCATTGAGCTGGACATGGAGGAGCTGACTGACCTTTTCCTGGGCCAGAAAGGCGAGCTGCCGATCGAGCTGACGGTAGTCGAGGCGCAGCTTCAGCAGGCCACATTCGAGGAGATAGGGTTTGGCGGGAGGCTCCGTCGTGTCGTTGATGAATATGACCAGCGCACAACAGGTGGTGCGTTTGTGAGGCAAACGAAGGACTATCGGCGCTCGGTGACGGATGAGGGGATTGCAGGGATGTTGGCCTTCGGCGGGGCTTGGTTCCTCGAGCTGCTTGTTCTTCTTTCACCTTTCGGGCTTCTTGGAACGATTTTCTTCCCCGGCAGCACCGCCGTCAAGCTGCTGAGTCTCTCGCTATTCATCAGCGCGGGCCTTGCCGTTGCTGAGGGCTATTTCATGGGTATCTTCATGGGCATTTTCGGCTTCGGATGGATAATGGGGATACCATTAGGGATCATTCTGGGGGGCATCAGGGCAGTCTGCCTCAACCAACCGGTGCCGGCGGCGATGCTGATATGCATCATGGGATCAATGGTCATAGGCGCCGACATCACAATCAAGAAAAGCGACATCGATTGTGTGCCCCGGGAATGGCGCGCCTCCATGAAGGGCAGACTCCCCGAGGTCGTAACGATAACCTTGCTTGCGCACCTTGTCGTTTATGGGATCAACTGGGTGTGGAGTAAGCTCTCCTTATAAGCGCCAGCATTTCTCTGACGGCCTTGTCGAGGCCTACAAACACCGCTCGGGCTATGATGCTGTGCCCGATGTTCAGCTCCTGGATATCACCGATCCCTGCGACGGGCGCAACGTTGTAGTAAGTTAGCCCGTGGCCGGCATAAACATCCAGGCCGATATTGTCAGCATAGGCGCACGCCTCGGCGACTATCTCCAGTTCATGGGCTTGCTCCGCCAGGCCATGAGCGTTGGCGTAATTGCCTGTGTGCATCTCAACCGCGTCTGCGCCGATCTGTTTGGCAGCATCTATCTGTTTCTTGACGGGGTCTATGAACAGACTCGTCTCGATTCCAATCTCCTTGGCTGCATCTATCGTCCTTCGTATCGAGCCTTGATCGGCGTCCACGTCCAGGCCGCCCTCCGTGGTGATCTCCTGGCGACCCTCCGGCACCAACGTTATCTGGTCAGGGATGACCTCGCAGGCGATGTTGGTCATCTCATCAGTCGCGGCCATCTCCAGATTCAGCTTTATCTGGCAGATGTCTCGGATCAGGCGAAGGTCCCGATCGTTGATGTGCCGCCTATCCTCACGCAAGTGGATCGTGATCCCGTGCGCTCCTGCCAAATGGACTATAGTAGCTGCGAAAACTGGGTCAGGCTCAAACGTGCGCCTGGCCTGTCGTATGGTCGCAACATGATCGATGTTGACGCAAAGCTCCGCCATATCACTCTCCTCCTACACCGTCGCCTTTAATGATGATGGTTACTTTGTCTGGGTCCCGGCTCTTGACTGATATTCCATCCGGGAGGTCAAACCGTGGAGTCCGCAGGTAGCGACCCTCCCCCAGGTCCATTACATCGACTACGCCAACTAGCTGCTCCTCTGCCACTTTCGCAAGCGCAGACACGGGACCTCTCAGGTCAACGTTGATCCGAGGAGGCACTATCGAGACCGGCCGTTCCGGCGGGACCTGCTGGATCGGCACCGATAGGAACTTCCTGATCGTTTCCCTCTCCCGAACGTCGATTCTAACCAACACGCTTTTGGTATCGACGAAGTCCACAAGCGGATGTATTGGGATCAGGTAGGCTCGTCCCGTGAAAGGCTCGGTAACGCCACTCACATTTATCGCCTCGGTCTTGATCGATTTGACGTGAGACAGCACGGATTCTGGACCTTCCAGGAGGACGGACTTGGGCTCCGCGGTCTCGCTCACGATCCTGAAATTGGGAGCTGGCTTCCCCTTGATGTCGAGATCAATAGGAACCCTCACGGTGGCCTTTCTGCCGACCTTGATCCGAACGGATGATGGCATCACTGAGGTTACGAACGTCCCCGGAGGCACTTTGATCTCCTCCGGCAATATCCGAACCGTGAGCTCCTTGGGAGATGAAACATCCGCCAAACTATGCGACACACTTATCTGGTCAGCCGTCAGCGAGTTAATCACGCGGGACGTTCCACGGATTGTAACGTCAATCTTCTCCACCGACTGCTCAAGAATCAGCAGATTAGGCCTTAGACCCTCGAGCTTCAGGTTGACCGGTATCCTTATGTTCTCCTTGTGGCCTGATGCCGCTATAATCCAGAGAAATATCGCTATCAGCACGGCGAACAGCTTGAGCGGCCAATCAGCAAGTGGGTGCAATCGCCCCAGCACACTCCTACTCCCCCACCGGCCCGGCATGGAGCGAGGGCTCCTCTCATTGCCGTCTTTGCCCGCCGCAGCGCTATCCATTGCCAAAAACATCTCGCCTCATACTACTACGAATACGCCGCAGCAATCTCAGTGGCCGATCGGCGTGTTATCCTCATTCATTCTCAATATGCGTGGTTTGAAGGTGCGAACCTCCGATTCGTCAATCATTCTATAAGTAGCTATAATAATCTTATCTGCCGGCTCACACAACCGGGCAGCCGCACCTTTGACACAGACCACCTTGCTCCCTCGCTTGCCGGCGATCAGATACGTTGAGAACCGCGCCCCGTTAGTGATGTTGTAAACATCAACCTTCTCCCCTGGGATCATGTCAACCTTGTCCAGAAGGTCCTGATCCACCTCTAAACTGCCCTCATACTCGAGCTCGCAGCCTGTTACGCTAGCCCTGTGAATCTTGCCGCCGAGAACAATCCTTAGCATCTCTTGAAAACCTCGCTAACCATGCAATTAACTTCCATCATTAAGCCTCGAAAGAACCGGTTCCGGGGTCCAGAATAATGTTATCGATCAACCTAGTATCACCAATGCGCACAGCCAAAGCCAAAAGCGCCCTATCTTCCACCCGCGACAACTCCGACAGACTCTCAGCATCCCTGACCTCCAAATACTCCACGGCTATCTCACGCTCTCCATCGAGCACAGCTCGCGCCGCAGAAACAAGCCGCGACACATCGCGCTCCCCTGCCTCGAACAGATGCCCAGCCTTACTAAGCGACTCGAACAACCTTGAGGCGCAAGCGCGCTGCTCCGCTGAGAGGTATCCGTTGCGCGATGACAGCGCAACCCCGTCCGGCCCGCGCACCGTCGGCATCACCCTCACTTTAACACCGAGGTCAAGGTCGCGAACCATTCGGCTCAGAATGATCGCCTGCTGAGCGTCCTTGCGGCCGAGATAGAGAACATCCGGCCTGACGATGTTCAGAAGCTTCGCAACCACAGTCGTTACGCCTCTGAAATGGCCAGGTCTGGAGGCGCCACATAGCACATCGCCGAGGGCGGAGACCTCCACGAAAGTTGTGAACCCAGCCGGATACATCTCCTCGACCGATGGTGCGAAGACGAGGCTGGCGCCTGCGCCCTCTGCGGTCTCGAGGTCGCGCTTCAGGTCTCTGGGATAGCGATCGAGGTCCTCGTTGGGCCCGAACTGTGTCGGGTTGACGAAAATGCTGACGACTGTGTAGCCATGCTCCGAGGACGAGGCCTCGATCAGGCTCGTGTGCCCCCTGTGCAGCGCACCCATCGTGGGCACAAAGCCGACCGTCTTGCCATCAGCCCTTGCCCGGGCTATGAGCCTCCTGGCTTCGCTCTTGCTCTCTGCAAACTCCATCTCACACCTTCTCAGCATCCCGTTGACGGGCAAAGAAAGCCCGACGCTCACCAACTTTCAGGTGAAATGAGTGCCCATCCGTGGGAAACGCCCCCGAGCGGACCTCCCGCACGTAACTTGCAACCGCCTCATTCAGCACGCCAAATCCGTCCACGTACTCCTTAACGTGCTTCGGCCTCTTCTCGCCGGGCCCATTCAGACCGCATAGATCGTGGAATACAAGAACCTGGCCATCACAATCAGGCCCAGCGCCTATCCCGATCACGGGCACGCTCACTTCCCTCGTTATGACGGCGGCTACCTCCCTCGGCACAACCTCGACCACAATGCAGAATACGCCGGCACGGGCAAGCGACTTGGCCTCGTCCACCAACCTGCTCGCATCGTCCGCTGCCGACCCCTGAACCTTGAACTCGCCAAGCTGGTGAATCGACTGCGGCGTCAAACCGATGTGTCCCATGACCGATATGCCTGCCTCGCAGAGCGCCCGAACCGTTTCACACCTGGGCCCCGCACCCTCTATCTTAACGGCAGAGACCCCGCCCTCCTTAATGAGAACACCCGCGTTTCTGATCGTCTCCTCCACGGAGACGTTGAAGCTCATGAAGGGCATGTCCGACACCAGCAGGGCCCGGCTCAAGCCCCTGGCAACCGCCCTCGTATGATGCAACATCTCATCCAGCGTAACAGGCATCGTGCTGTGGTAGCCAAGCACCACGTTCCCAACGGAATCTCCCACCAGCACCACGTCCGCACCTGCCGCATCCGCCAAGCGGGCCGTTGGATAGTCATAGGCAGTAACCATCGCAATCTTCTGACCCGCCCGTTTCATGGACAGCAGGTCCGGGATAGTTACACGATTTTCAGCCAATTTCCTTCCTCCACTTTACAGCCTACACCCGTGAGCAAGAAAATGGACCTGAGGCATAGCCTCATTCAACAGGAAGGAAAAACCTGCGACTCTCGCATCCGTCTCGGTCCTATCTGCTCGTGGATCCAAGCGGTCTATAGTATCTCGTGCCCTCCTCCATTCGGTCGATCTCGCCGATCAGGCCCATCAAGTCGTCTGGCTGGTTGACGAAGTCGATGTCGGACGTGTTGACCACGAGAAGTGGCGTCTCGACGTAATGGAAGAAAAAACAGTTATATGCCCGATTGACCTGGTCAACATATTCCTCGGTGATTGGTCTCTCATACTCTAGTCCCCGCATCCGGATCCTGTTCATCAGGACGTCTGTCGTGGCTTGAATGAAGACCACTAGACTCGGCTTCGCCAAGCGGGCATCCAAAAACCCATAGATCCTGTTGTACAATGCTATCTCATTCTCATCAAGATTCAAGTTCGCAAATATCCTGTCCTTGGCAAAGGTGTAGTCGGTGAATGTTACCGCCTCAAATATCTCACGCTGGCTCAGATGAAGCAGCTGCTGATACCTGTTGAAGAGAAAAAAGAGCTGCGTCTGGAACGCATAACGCTCCTTGTCCTTGTAAAAATCCGACAGGAACGGGTTCTTGCCCGGCCGCTCCAGCACCGCATTCCCCTTGTAGTGGCTGGCAAGCATCCTCGCAAGGCTCGTCGTCCCTACCCCTATCGGGCCCTCAACCGCAATGTATCTCGCATCCTTCATCAAACTGCTACCCGAACAGACTGGCCAGCGAATCTCGCCTGACTCATGCCACTCCTCAACCGTCGCAGAAGCTCCCGGCACCTTAGTCCAAGAACCGGGTGCACAATGTCAGGCTCCAACTCGCAAAGAGGGGCAAGCACGAAGCGCCTCACGTGCATCAAGGCGTGAGGGATTACGAGGTCAGGCTCAAGCACGAGCGCCTCACCATAGAGGAGAATGTCGAGATCGATGAGCCTCGGCCCCCAACGCCGCCGCGAGGAAGCTCTGCCCATACTCTTCTCTATCCCCTGAAGAGCCTTGAGCAGCGAACGGGGCGACAGCGATGTCCCAACCTCGGCAACAGCATTGATGAAGTCCGGCTGAGCCGACCGACCGACCGGCTCGCACTCATAAAACGACGACACGCCCAGAACGCCAAGACCTGAAACGGAATCAATCAGATCAAGGGCTGTTCGTATGTTATTTTGGCGGTCGCCCAGGTTCGAGCCAAGTCCTACAAATGCCAGGACTTCAGCACTTCGGGGCGACGAACTCCCTTGAGCCCTCTCCACTCGCGAAACCTCCACTGACACCTTCTTCCTTCGCTCCGTGCGACATCACGCACCGCTTCTAACACATAGGACAATCCATCGTATCGGCAAGCCTATCACACCTGCAAGGACAAGCCGACGTAACCACTCACCGAAACTGCTGGAGGCAACATACAATCGATCACATCGGCAAGTCAACATCCCGAGGAGTTTTCCCATTTTATCTTGGGGTGGCTTTGGGCCCTGTTTTCGCTTTTGGGGGGTGAGAGTCTCTACGAAGCACTCCATCCCCGCATGGGGATGAAGGTTGGTCGCCGTGGGTGCAACCCACGGGTCAGTCACGGACAAAAAACGGCACATCAGCCCTGAAAGGGCTGAACATAGCCCTGTGGAGGGGGTGTTCGACCCCTTTCGGGGTCGTGAGGATACCTGCGTGAACGGGTTCCGTGGGTTGCACCCACGGCTATTGTTGTGGCCCCCCTTCGGGGGACCGAAACGCACCACCCTAATTCCACTGCTACTCTACGAAGCGCTCCATAGCACCAGAGCCCTAGCAAAGCAGATAGCTTTTGGGGGGAACTCCTGCCTGAGTAAAAGGAGATGAGTCTCCCCATTCAGTCCCTGGGGTCTCCCTGGGTACAGACCAAGCAGAGGCAAGACACGAGGAGAAAAGAGCTTGGCCTATTATGCGCACTTCTGCAGCTGGGGCGAATGGTTTTACAGTGTCCGGCAAGGCTAGTTCGCAGCTTTTATCCCTCGATGCGTCATCTTCCCCGTCAATCTGTTGAAGTTAAGCAACGTATTCAGTAGATTCGCTTAAGGATTACGAATGAGTGTAAGGGTGGTTTACAGCTTGAAGAAGAGTGATGTAGTGGAGC
>QMNL01000393.1 GCA_003647755.1 Candidatus Coatesiibacteriota bacterium | reverse complement strand
CTCCAAACCGCAAATGAAAGCGGCGTCAAGCCGCCGCACTCCAAAGTCACCCACGGGTGTAACTTACAGACCGATGCCTGCCGAACTCATAGCCTCTGCGCACCGGCAAAGCGCCTTCATCCTACCATCAGCCTTGCCATTAAATTATTGGGGCCACCTTCGAGGGAGGCCTCGGCTATCGAAATGTTGCCTCGAGCGGCTTGGCAGGGTTGCCGGCCTTGTCGGACGCCGTTATCAACAGTCTATGAGCGCCGCGCGTGCGACCCAGGTTGAACTTGCCCTTGAGCAGCTTCCGGTCGGGGTCGTAGTCAGCGTCGATCTCGACGCCATCGATCGTGGCGACGACCGTTCTGTAATCGATGCCCGAGCCAACGTCGATTATCCTCGCCACGAGCCGGTTGCCCCTTCTGCGAAGTCGAGCGCCCGGCTTCGGCTTCACCAGCTCGATCTTCGGCGACGCCCTATCGACAAGCAGGCCGAAAGTGGAGAGGTATCGCACTCCGTAGCCGATGGAGCCATCCTCCTCGCGAACGTTGCCTCGATATTTCCATTTCGAGGTCTTGCTGTTGTACTCGTAAAGTCCGCATCGGACGACGTCCTGCTGGGGCATTCGCACCGGGCACTTAAACGAGACGAATACCTCCTTGTCGAGCGGGACGCCCTCTGGGAGGAACTTACGGACGAGTTGCGAGACGATGGGCACCCCCGGCAGAGCCTGCGTCCGGACACGGATAACCTTGAAGACCTGGTCTGAGTAGAGCGCATCGGCGGGGAACTCAGCCCTCAGCCCATTCATCTGAAGAACCCCGCCGGCCTTCGGCACAATCTGCACGGCCGAGGCAAGCGTTCTCGGTGCGATTGCGTTGTTCTGGGCCGCTGAGCCGATCGAGATGGTAATTGGCCCACTAAGTCGCCCGTCCACGGGGATGATCGCTGACAGCCATCCGATGCAACGCTCGACAGGCTCCAGCCGAAGTCTCTGTCCCGAGGAAGCGTTCGCCGTCAGCAGCACGGCTCGAGCAACCTCTGGGGTCGCTGTCCTTGGGATGGGGACCCAGACCTCCGCAAAGTCATCCCAAACCTGAACCAACGGCGATTGCCTGCTGTGGTCCCTTGTCAAGAACACCGCCTGTGGCCTGGTCTGCCGAGGCCTCTGCCGCGCAGAGTTGACCTGTGCCGTTGCCGTGGAACAGTTGCCCGCGTCGTCCCACGCCTTGACGGTGAGGGTGTGCAGGCCCGGCTCGCCAGACAGATCTAGTATTCCCCGGCCTTTGCACGCAACGATCCACGGGTCCGCGACCCCATACCTGTTGTGCAGCTTATAGACGTAGCTTGACGGCGGGAAGTAGGCGTATCTGTGGTCAAAAACGAGGCCCGCTCGGTAGGAGCTCGAGCCATAATGGAGCTTGTCGAAACACATCGAATAGATGAGTTCGTTGTCGAGCCAGAGCGCGATCTTGTGCACGCCGCAATGGTTGTCGGCATCGATTGTGTCGAACGCGTTGGCGAGGATGAGGAATTTGCCTGAGACCTTCGGCGCTTTGTTGCTGCGATAGATGCCACTGGCCTTCTTAAGCCATATCACAAGGTCATCGTGCCGACCTTCCGCGAACGAATCGGGGCCTAGCGGGCGAATGATGAGTCTCCTAATGACGGGCGCACTGCTGTCCTCCTGTTTGAAGATGGAAAGCGGGTTAATCGGCTCGGTCTCGCCGCGGCGCAGCTCGAAGTGGAGATGAGGCAAGCCGTAGCCAGTCTCGCCGGAATAGCCGATTAGCTGTCCCTTCCTAACCTGCACCGAGACGAAGATGTCGCCCGGGTACTTTTCGCCGGTCTCCTTTCTCTTTGCGGACACGATGTCCTCGAGGCCGAGTCGCCGGTTCTCGAACTCCTCGAGATGCCCATAGACAGAGATCAGCCCGTTTGGGTGGCGGATATACAGCGCCTTCCCATAGCCGCGATACCTCACAGAAAGCCGATAGATAACCCCATCTTCGATCGCCCGGACCCTGAGCCCAGTAACCGTCGCGGTCTTCAGGTCGACGCCTGTGTGCAACCTCGCCCAGCGATACTCGCCGAATATCCCGCTCAGCCCGAAACGCTTCGTCAGCGGCCAGACATATCCGACCCGGGCCTGTGCGCAGGAAGCGAGAAGCGCAAATGTGAAAAGCCCTGCAAAGAAGAGTGAGATTGCCGATCTCAATCGTGATGTCTCCCCAAATCCACCAAGCAAAATCTTAAGAAACCTCTGCCATTAGAATCACCCGGGCTCACCCATTCTGCAACTCTCACAACCCCAAATCCATTCTTAATGATCGAGTGCCCGGCTCGACGTCTCCTCGAGACTGGCAAGAGTGGGCATCGTCAAAGCTCCCGCCGCAAATCACGGGTCCGGCGCTGCCAAATGACATAACATCGCACAAGTTCTGTCAAGCAGATTCCGCTTCCCCAAGAATCACAACCGGAGGGTCTCAGGCTTGGCGAGAGCTGTTTGCAGTGCGGCGGCTTGGTGCTCTCGCCCGCATAGGAAAGGGTCCACAGATTACGCAGATTGCACAGATTGAAATAGCGCATCCTCCAACCGAAGAGACGGTCCACGAAAAACACGAAGAGACGCCAAGTCTCTCCCACAGCTTCGTCGCTAAGCGCGTCGCCTCAATAGAGTTCTT
>QMNL01000392.1 GCA_003647755.1 Candidatus Coatesiibacteriota bacterium | reverse complement strand
TACCGTCGGCAATCTGAGCAGCCCTCTGAACCAGGTCAAGGAGCTCCGAGCGAGCCTTATCGTCGAGCCCTGACGCAGCACACCTGTCCACCCTAACGATCTGCTGACGCGCCCCGTGCCGACCGCCGGCGAGTATCCTCGTCTTGATCAAGGTGTGCACGCCTTCGAGGCGCAGGATGCAGTCGCTCTCAATACCTCGCCTCAGCGCCTCGTTCCAGACGGCGTCGCCCTGGGCGTCCTTGCCCACAACGCCGGCCAGAAACGTCTTTGCTCCGCAGGCGCGAACGTTGTTTGCAGCGTTGCCGGCTCCGCCAAGAAAGAGGTGCTCCGAGTCAAACTCCAGTATCAGCACGGGCGCCTCGCGGGAGATTCGCGACGTGTTGCCAAGCACGTAAACATCTGCTATTACGTCGCCGACAACGAGAAGCGTTACATCTTTGAAGCCCTGGACTATTTCAAGCAGTCTTCTCTTCACAGGAATGACCCCACCCGACCAGCCGGGAGCTCACGTCCGGACACAGCTGCGGTCATCTGCCGATGTTGGCCAGGACTTTGTCGGTCTGGCGAAGCCGATTGCCGATCCTTCGAGTGATATTCACGATGATCTTCATGAACGCATCGAAGTCCTTCGAGTGCAAATCGAGCAATGTCGCCCTCGTGATAATGAGCACCTCGGTATCTTCTCTCGCAATGAGAGACGCAGACCTGGGCTGGCTGTCGATCAGGGACATCTCGCCCGCAAAATCGCCGGCCGTAAGCTCCGCCATCTTGACCACATCTTTCGTTTCACGACTCAGCACGACATCGACCGAGCCTGATTTGATTATGAACAGACAGTCGCCCAGGCTGCCTTCGGCAGCAATGACGGACCTGGCGCTGTAGGAGCTGGCGATGGCGTTCTTATCGAAGAACGCCAGGGCCTTCTCGCCAACTCCCTCAAATAAAGAAGTCGCTCTGATCACGTCGATGTTTCGCATTGGTCTATTGGTTCACGAGCAGTTCAGGCCACTTGCCGGAGTTACCTTCAGCATCGCGGACAATGATGTGGAGCATGTGAAGCCCCCGCGGGAGCTGGAATGGCTTGTTCATCGTCATGCCGTATATGCCATCGCCGGCCGCGAAGTCCCCACTTCGCCCGTCGTCCCGTAGCTCGGCCTCTTTGAACCCTCCCGGATGGTCCGGGAATGACACGACTACCGAGCTGATGTCAGCGAGGCCATCTGGGTCATCGACCAGGGCGACCACACTGAGCACGCCGCCCGATTCCGGCCTGAGATCGGAGGAGAAGAACCCGGCCAGCAACACCCGCGGTGCGTTCGGGTTTCTCGGCCCTGCGCCGCTGTCGAACGCAGAACTATGCTCAATCTGCCAGTCGTTGTAGTCTCCTATCGGCAGGTATGGCCAGACCACGATCCGGCTGCCGTTACTGAGCGAGGCGACAAGCTGAAGCGTGTAGTAGCCCGGCACGAGGGACCCGACCTGCATATCCAGAGTGTAAAAATAAGGAAGCGTCTCCTGGAGAGAAATACCAAGTGGGTTGCCTCCAATGTAGAGATCGAGGCTCCTGATTGGGAACGCCGGGTTAGCGTAGGCCTGGATCTCGAACTCGCCGCCAGTCGCGTCCAGGTCAGTATTGACAAAACCGGCTGCGAAGACCGGCACGCCTCGTGGCGTCTCGGCTGGGCCCATGAGCCAGTCAACCGTCCTGGAGAAGAGCAGCTGTCCCTGCTCAACGTCATCGACGTCGCCGACGTCAAAAGTCAGGTAAGCCCCACGTGAGCTGTCATTCTCAACCCGGACACCGGCCTTCTGGCTTTCGTCATCAGCAAAACGGAGAAACGCATCGCAGCCCTCAAGCGGCGTGAGGTAATCAGGCGTGGCGGGAAATTCCTCGGTTCCAGACAGGCCGAAACTGAGACCATCGCCTATGACGTCCCCGGGTTTGCCAACTACGGCAAGGTTCTCACCCTCTGACTTCGTGCCGCCTATGTCGCAGTGGAAGGTGTCCTCAAAAAAGGTCCCTCCCTCATTATACCTGTTGTAGGATGACCCGACCAACTGGCCCATCAAGAGCACGTTCGTGCCCAGCTCCATCGCATTGGCGACCGAGGTAGGTCTATACGCCAAATACGGGTAGTGGGACATGTAGTATGGGTCGTACTTCGCATTGAAAATGACCAGGCCACCGGCGTATTTGCTGAGCGTTGACTTGCCGGGAAGCTGCCTGATCTCTGTCTCCCACACATCAGGTGAAAGGCCCTTCTGCGCGAGTGCGTCCATCACTCTCTCCCTCGTGCCAGCGGCGTCAGCGAAGTCGTCCGCGACGAGGAGGACATTAGATTTCTGCGTGAACCTGGTCGGGCCGAACGCGCACGCGTTTCTCCTCGTGCCCTCGTTGCCGTTGGCGTCTTCGGCCGTAATGTCAAGAAAAACATCCTCGTTCGCAGGCATCGCCCCGAAGCCCATGTACATGTCGGGCGTGTAGCGCATAAACATGACCTTGCCCAGCTGGTCGCCAGCCTTGTTGTGTAGCGTGCCGGAGATGGCCGTGATTATCCCCGGCTCGATCACGAGCGCCACGACGTAGAATAAGCTGCCCTGGTTCACGAGCGTTGGGTAGCCTTCAGAGTATGCGACCCAGGGCGGCGTCTCATCCCTGCCGGTAACAGTTAT
>QMNL01000391.1 GCA_003647755.1 Candidatus Coatesiibacteriota bacterium | reverse complement strand
TGTATCGACGCTATCAGATCGTTGATCTCTTCGTCAGAGACCGTTGGGCTGATGGACCGGAAGAGTCTTCTGAATCCATCCGCCAGATTCTCGCCAGACCGGCGATCAGCAATGATATTGCCGACGTTGCCTGTCTCCGAGTCACGCTCCAACAGCTCGACCGCTTCATCGACGTCCTTGGCTATCTTGAAAAAACGATCGAGTTTAGTGTGCTCCAGAACCTCTGCCACTGGCCCTGAAACGCCCGCCAGACAAAGTTCCGCACTGTGGGCCTGTAGCGTTTTGGATATCCTGACGAGTAGCCCGAGGCCCGAGCTGTCAACCCGGAGCACGCCTGACATGTCGAACACGATCCTACGGACGGACGGGTCCTCAATCAGGTCCCTTATCTGGCCGAATATGTTCCGCGTGTTAGTTACGTTGATTACGCCCCCGAACTCAAGGACGATCACCCCTCCGTAGTTCCAGGTCTTCAGCACCACAGTTCCCCGTCCATTTCAACAGCTAAAAAACTACCATAACCAGCAAGCCTTATCGTAAGCGGAGCCTGAAAACTCAAGGCAAATATCGCCCCGACCCTTAGCCGGCAAACCAGCATTTCTTGACAGGCTATACAGTGGGCACATATATTTGAGTCATACTGTATGTGCCGGATGCGTTTCTCTCCCTGATGACGCTAGGAGGATGAGATTGTCTCAGATTTGGGCAGCATTGTGCGTAGCAGGCTTCGCCGGGTGGGTTACTTCGACAATTGTGTTCATTTTCACAGCCTTCACAAAAGATAACGAGTTTCTGCCCAGAAAAGCCTTGCTATGGGGCATAGCCATCGTGATGTCCTTTGCATTGTGGGTTGTCGGCTTGAAAATGGCCTAATCTCCAGCAAAAACCCAATGAAGAACTCTCCCACCACTGCCCCCAAAGCAAGACCCTTCTTGACGAGAAATTGGAAGGTCCTTCTCGGCCTTCTTATCAGCGCCGCCTGCCTCTATTACTTCATCCGAATGTGCAACTTCGGCGAGATGCTGAAGGCCATGAAGGAGGCCAAAATCGGCTTCGTCCTGCTGACGCTCATCTCGATCTTCGCAACCTACTGGGCAAGAGCCGTCAGGTGGCGCTTCTTGCTGAGGCCGCTGAAGCGAGTCACGGTTGGCCCCTCCTTCTCAGCCACCATCATCGGCTTCACCGCCTCGAATATTTTCCCGATGCGTGCCGGCGAGTTCGTTCGGGCCTATGTCCTTGCCAAGAACGAGAATATCCGTGCAACCTCAACCTTCGCCACGATCGTCGTCGAGCGGCTCTGCGACGGCTTCTGCGTCCTGGCCATCCTCGTCTTGGCGCTCACTGTAATACCATTCCCCAATCCACCCGACGTATCCCAATTGAGCGAGCCAATGCAAAAGATAGTAGCGGCGATCACGCAGCAGAGGCTACGCTACTTCGGCTACTCCACGCTCGCTTTATACCTCGGAATCATCTCAATACTCCTGTTTCTGCGGTTCGCACCAAGAAAAACAGAACTCATAATTTCAAAAGTGCTCTTCTTCGCGCCCAAAACCGCCATCCGTAAAGTAACAGATGCCCTGCTCTCCTTCTCCGAAGGGATCGCCTCGATCAACACGCCAGCTCAAGCGGCAAACGTCTTCGTGTGGTCGCTTCTGACCTGGGGCGCAATTGTCATCGGCCCATGGCTGCTTTCGCTCGCGTTCGGATTGACGCTCCCGGTCTATACCGGCCTCTTCGTAACAGCGATACTCACCGTCGGCGTCATGCTCCCGTCATCGCCGGGTTTCATTGGCATATTTCAACTCGCGACCGCGGCCGCGATGGTCCTGCTCGGAGTTCAGGAGCAGGTCGCAACCAGCTACGCCTTGATGCTGTGGGCTCTCTCGATTATCCCAGTTACGATACTCGGCTTCATTCTCTGCTGGGTCGGCAAGACCTCCTTCTTCCAGATAATCAAGGCCAGCAAGCAAGAGCGGATGGCAGCCGGAAAAAACTCGTAAGCGAGGGCTTGTGATGATCCTTTCAGGTCTCGAGGTGGACCAAGCACCGCTCATACGACAGCCTTCTGACAATGGCGAGAAAGATGGCCCAGCCCAAGGCTGACGACGAGAAAGACTCCGGCAAGATGTCGGTCGTCGAACATCTCGCCGAACTCAGACGGCGCCTCATCATTTGCATCGCAGCGTTGATTGCCGGCTTCATAGTCGCCTACATCTTCTCCGACCATATTCTCGTCGTGCTCATTGCGCCGATTAAAAGGGTCCTCTCACCAGAAGGAAGCCTGGCGATACTCAAAGTGCAGGAAGCCTTTGTAACTCGCATCAAAGTGGCGTTCATGGCCGCAGCAATCGCCGCATTCCCGGTGATCATCCGTCAGGTCTGGGCTTTCGTGGTGCCCGCCCTTAAAAAAAAGGAGGCCAAGGTCGGCTTGACCCTCGTTATAGCCTCCACGGTCCTCTTCGCAGCGGGTATTCTGTTCGCCTATTTCACGATACTGCCCTACGCATTCACGTTCTTCCTAAAAAGTGCACAAGGGATCGCTGCGCCCAACATCTCGCTGGCCTTTTACGTGAACTTCTGCGCCCGCATCCTGCTCGCCTTCGGCCTCGTGTTCCAGCTGCCGCTCGTAATCGTCTTCCTCGTCCGTTCTGGCGTCGTAACGCTCGATCAG
>QMNL01000390.1 GCA_003647755.1 Candidatus Coatesiibacteriota bacterium | reverse complement strand
GGCTTCTGGTATGGAGGCGCAGCGACTCATCCGTCTTCGTGGATTTCACTCATGAGTCGCTGAGGAGGGCCTGCCTCGACAGGTTGTCAGAGAAGGAGGCCGTCAAGATACGCACTGTTGGCCTCGAGCGTTGGAAGCGGCTCTCTCTGCGTGATAGTTCCAGTTTCTATGCGTGCCTGGAGTTTTATCTGGCAAGATCAAGTGATGAGCCAGAATCCTTTCGGATCGCCAAGTCCTTTGCAGAGGCCTTCCAGGCGGCCGGATGCTACTTCCGGGCAATGGAGTTGTTTAACCAGGCGATCGCGATGTTCAACGCCAGCGCGGAAAGCCTGTCGGCAGATGCGAGGTGCAGATATGGGACAGAGCTCTATTGTAGGCGTGGGGACCTCAACGTTCTGCTTGCGGATTACAGCAGCGCCCTTCGGGATTACGCCGAGTCGCTATCGTTTGCGAGGGATGGCAAGTGTGGGACGGATCAGTGCGTATGCCTCATGCGGACGGCCGAGGTTCATCAGTTGAAAGGTGAGCTCAGCAAAGCGCTGGAGCTGCTTAACACGGCCCAAACGATGGCTGTATCAAATGAGGATGCCTGTTCTGAGGCCAGAACTGGACATGCGATAGGAAAGGCATATTGGCACCAGGGCAAGCTCGATGATGCCCTCCGGAACTTCAAAGCTGCCTTGAAACATTCCGAGACGATGCAGGACGAGGCCGAACGAGGGGCGCTTCTGCACAACACCGGTGCTATCTTCTGGGCGAAGGGCGATTATGGCCGGGCGAAGAGCTATTTCGTGCAAGCGAAGAAGATATGCGAGGCGGTCGGGGAGGACCGCATGCGGGCGGTCGCTCTCAACAGCATTGGTTCTGCGTATTTGGAGCAGTCAGAGATGGAGCAGGCGCAGAGGTCCTTCTCGGAGGCCTTGGCCGTATTCAGGCGTCTAGGCGACCGCCGCAACATTTCCACCGCACTTGTGAATCTGGCGATTTGTAGCTTCTCGCAAGGCAACATAGGCTTTGCGCTCGAGAAGATCGAGGAGGCAGAGTCGATGAAGCGCCTCATCGGAGATACCCGCGGGCTCTCAGCAACCTTGATCACCAAGGGAGAGATACTTAGGGCGGTAGGCAACTATGATGGCGCTTTGCGATCGCACTACGAGGCCTACGATTCTCTTGACGTTGAAAACGAACCTCTCATATCAGACACGGTGTTGCTTGAAATCGGTCTTGACCACCTGGAGGCCGGGACATGCACAACGGGCAAGTTCGTGCTCGAGCGGTTGCTGAATCGTGGGCAAGATGTGAAGTTGGCGACTACGGTGTTAGCCATGTTAGCTCTTGCGAAACTGCATTTGGAGGCGGCGGAGTGGCAAGAGGCATGTTCGCTGTGCGACCAGGCTTTGACCTTACTTGACAAGAAGGCAAGGCCGAATGACAGGGCTTCGTGCCTGATCACGTTGTCGCGGTCATATTTTAACCTCGATCGGCTTGACGATGCGGCCGATTGCCTGCACCGGGCGAGCTCAATTGTCGGGGAGGTGAACTCGCCAGACCTGCGGTTTCAGCTGTATTGGGCCTTGGGGGACTATCACGTGAAGAAGGGCAATATCACTGAGAGCCTCACATCCTATTCGCTCGCCGCCACGATAGCCGAGTCTATCGCGGCAACTGTCCCCGAATCGCAACGGGCATGGCTAAGCAACAACAGGAACCTCAAGCGATTCAGAGACTCTTGGGATGCCGCCAAGCATGTGTCTGGCCCCAAAGAAAGACAACAGGAACATCCCAGTGAAGGCGTCGGACCGACTGTCACATTTTGGGATTCGGGCACATCAACCCCACCCTCAACCGCTGAAAGCCCAGAGCTGATCGAGGCGTCCGACGCGATAATCTCTCATCTGCTCAACGCGACTCCCTTTCAAAGAGGGTGCATAGCGGTCCGAGCAGATAGCGGCAGGCTCCAGCTGATGCGAGCGATTGACAAGACCGGCCGGGTTCTGGACCCCAAGCGACTTGACGGACCAACCCATGTGAGCAGGCGCGTCAATGTGACGGGAGAGGCGGTCTTCACGAGAAAGGGATTGGAGAAACCTGGCTGGCTGAATGACCTCGGCATTGAGGGGTCTATTATTTGCCTCCCTCTGTCCGTCGGGGAAGAGAGATTAGGAACTCTGTACCTTGACTCTCCCGACCTTTTGGAGGTCTCTGGCGATCGGCTCCTTCAAAAGATCCGATCGCTTGCGAGGCTGGCCGCAAGGCTAATCGATGACACAGTGCTCAGGAGGCGGCAGAGCAGCTATGTTATGGAGCTGATCGATCGGACAAGGCTGCTGGCTGGCGAGCACACTATACCAGCCATGTTGGTTCCCGAGTCAGGCCGCACGGCAAAGAAGGTCTCCACGTTCCCGGAGATCGTTGGAGCTAGCCAACAGCTGGAGGACGTCATGCGGGATGCCGCCAAGATCGCCAAAACCGACGTAACAGTGCTCATCACTGGGGAGACGGGCACTGGAAAGGAGCTTTTGGCTGAGGCCATTCACAGGAGAAGCCTTCGCAAAAATGCGCCCTTCGTGGTCATAAATTGTGGCGCAATCCCCAGTGACCTGGTCGAGGCGGAGTTGTTCGGCTTTGAAAAAGGTGCTTTCACCGGCGCCCACAGGCGGAAGCGTGGGAGGCTCGAGT
>QMNL01000040.1 GCA_003647755.1 Candidatus Coatesiibacteriota bacterium | reverse complement strand
TGCTACATGGCTTAACAGTTGAAACAACGCATTGTGGGTATTGGCGGCATTCATTTCTCAACTACGTGGGCTTGACACAGGATTAACGATTCCCCGATCAGTCCGTCGTTTGCTGCGGCCTCGTGAACGCTAACGGCCGGCACCACCGAGGTCCTCAGGGAACAGCATCATAAGCGCAGCTGTTATTTGCCCATCGCAGAAGGAGAAGCGACACGCAGCATGCCACGTCTTTTGTTCGCACCTACTGTTTGACATAGATCTCGTCGATTATGCCGGCGATGACAACGTTCACAGGAGGCCCAGGAATGCCCATGCTCATCGCCGCTGAGCCTCCCTCCTTGAGCACTAAGACACGATCGCCAACGCCAGCGCCAACGGTGTCCACGGCCACGCTTTCTGCTTCCGTCAGCTTACCGTCGCGTCCCAACCTCCTGACGATCAAAAGCTTCTGCCCTACGAGCTTTTGGTGCTTGCGCGTCGCCACCACCGTCCCGATAACCTCTGCAGCCCACATCCTATCTACTCGGTCGCCTATTGGCCGTCATAACGAACCTATTACCTTGTGAATCTGCGGCATCACGCGAACGTCCCTAAGTTGCCTCGCACAGACGTCGAACAGCTCCAAGATATGGCGATAGGAGACCGTCAGCGCCCCGCTGCTGTCCGTTACTGGCTGCAAGAAGAATGGTGGATCGTCCAACGTTCCCGCGACCATCTCGGCCGCTCGCTGGACCTCGGCGGGCTCGGTGGTCTCGTCTATCGCGACCTTGATGAAAACTTGCTTGTGTCGAGCCACTTGCAGAAAAGCCTCGTGACGCTCCCAGAGGTCGTTGCGGCCAGATGTGCTTGGCAGCTTGATGTCAATGGAGATGACGTTCAGAAGATTGAGTATGCGGCCGAGGCTCTCGTATTCGACGCCGTTGGTCTCCAGCAGGATCGGCAGTTCAAACGGCTTAATCGCCTTCAGCAATTCTCCCAGAAAATCTGGCTGCTCAAGCGGCTCGCCGCCGGTGACGCAGATGGCGGAGATCGAGGGCGAGTTCTCGATGAGTGAGCCAAGCTCCTTGAGTGTTGTCGCCACCGATGTTGGGTTTTCAAGCTCCTTCATCACGGCACCTGAACGCCCTAGGACGCGAAATGGGCCATCTTGCTTCTGTGCGTATTGCGTGTCGCAGTATTTGCAGCCGAGGTGGCATCCAGCGAGCCTTATGAAGGCGTGATGATAACCCGCAAAGAGGCCTCGCCCTGAATGCCCTCGAACATCTCGGCCAAGTAGCCCACAGCCGAATCACGCACCGCCGTCCGAGAGCTCATTTGGCATCGCCCCCATACTCACCGACTCCTCGCACGAGCGCACGGGCCTCCTGAATGCTCTTATCCTCCGCCACATAGCGCCTCATGACGCTGGCTGCGAGGGTCTCGAGGGTTTTCCGTGGCAGAAGCTCCGACAGCCCAATTGCATCAACGGGCGCACCGTGCGCATCTATGTTGACGCCGAGGTGAATGAGGCACGAGACGGGACTTGCTGTGGCGACACTTACGGTCAGCTTTCTGCCGCTCACAAAGAGGTCGTCGCCATCTCTCTCCACAAACCTTTCGCTCCTCTTCTCGCGGAGCCTCGTGTTCACCTCCTGCTGGAGGATTGAAACGAGTAATCGCTGCCTTGGGATTGTTCTGTCCAAATCAGTATCGAAGTGCTCAGCTATGAAGTGCAACATCTGTTTGCTCATTATCTTGAGGCCAGCGACAAGGTCAGCGACGTCAACCATACAGTCCGACTTAACGTTGCAGGAGCCCACAAAAGCCACTATAGAATCGCCTACTAGCGATGCGGTTTTGAACGCGAAGTGCGAAGCTAGCTGGCTTCCGTCGTAGTCGATTCTCTTCGGGATAAACGCCCATCTCATTTTAGGAACCTCCGGTTTATTTGTGCCTTGAATTCAGCGGTAAGCCCCTCCGATGCAAAGAGCTCGGAAATAGCCTTCTTCAGTCGCAGGCAAGACATGCACTCGCCACACATCATCTCATTGCCCTCGTAGCAGGAGTAGATAAGCTCCAGCGGCGCTTTGAGCGCGATCCCCATCTTGAGTATCCCCACCTTGTCCAGATCAATCAGCGGGCACACCAGCCGAACAGACGAGAGCGTCGAGAGCTCAAGAGCGCTGTTCATCCTCGTAACAAACTCCTGAGTGTTGTCGGGAAACTGCTCGCCTTCCTCGGCGTTGAAACCAGTAACCACAACCTCGCAGCCCAGGGACTCGCCGAAGGCAGCAGCGATCGAGGCGAACACCATGTTGCGATTTGGCACCCATAGACTCAGCAGCTCCTCGGTCGTATCCGGGGGCAGCTGTGATGAGCCCTCGCATTTATGCGCGCTGACAGTCTCATATCTGCGACAAATCTGGGCAAAAAAGGGCAGTTCTACGTGCAACACCTCAACGTTGTAGCGCCTGGCAATTTCACCGGCGGCATTGGCCTCCGCCCTGAGAGCCTTCTGCCCATACGCAACGAAAATAGCCCTCACAACGCTGAATTCACGGACCGCCCATGCCAGCGAAACCGTGGAGTCTAAACCGCCAGAGAGCAGAACGATCGCCTTTTCGTGCACAGCCATCTATATCACACCTCCAAAATGGAGAATATATAGCCCCAAAGCCTGCCCAACAACCCGCGAGATCGACTCCCCGTTTTGCTGGAAGAGCTCCGGCCAGACATGATACGAGCCCTGCGGGCCATATCGACCTTCGGGTGAATACCGCTGTTTCGCCATCACTCCACTCCCTGAATCTGCGGAGAGACTCCAACATCGCCCGGTAATCCGGTCACGCCTTGTGAAAAACGCTCCTGATGAGTGTGGCATCCTCCCTGTCGAGTCCCCGAACGAGCGCGATCGCGCCAAGATAGACCGCGGCGCCAAGCGCTGCCGAGGCCAAAAGCCCTAACCGGTCGGCTGAAAGCCAGATTGCCAGGAGCATGATGGACGCTGCGCCGGTCGGCTTGAGCGATGCCCTGAACATCGCCATCGAAAAGGGTCTCGTGAACGGGATGAGTAGGCCAAGGATGGGCCCGGTAGCGTAGGCTACAAGCGAGGCGAGCGCTGCGCCGGCCATGCCGAGCCGGCCTATCAAGAGAAGGTTCAGCACGATGTTAATTGCGGCGGAGGCGCCCGTGAACAGGATGTCCAGCGTCTGGCGTCCTGAGGAGACCAGGAGCCTGTTGTTGACGATGCCCAGGAAGACAAACACCTCGGCGAAGAGCAGGATGGTCAGTATCGGTGCGCCTGCGACGTATTTCCCGTTTACAGCGAGGATGAGCGGCTTGGAGAGGAGTATGCTGGCAAAAGCGACCGGGATGCAGATAAGGCTCATGTATTTGAACGAGCGGCGGTATGCCTCCTCGAATGAGGCGCGCTTCTGCTCGTAGGCCCTGCAGAGCGAGGGGAATATGGATGCCATAAAGGCGAGAGGGATAATGCGCAACACTTCTGCGAATCGTGTGGCGAAGTTGTATATCCCGACGAGTGATTCTTTACCGAGCATACCTTGGAGCATGATCTGGTCGACTCTGGCGTAGGTGATGATGAAGATATCGCACAGGGCAATTGGGGCGGCTTGTTTGACGAGCTTCGCGCAGGTGCTGATGTTGATGCCGAGTGATTCTTTGCCACCTCTTCGATAGAAGATATAGAGGAGCAGGGCCTCAGGGACGCCCAGCAGGGCGCCGGGCACGCCCAACAGAAGGCCAGCCACGACGAACCAGTGAAGCGGTGCATGCAGAGCGACCAGGGCGATCATTGCCCCGGCTGCGAGAAGCCTTGCGGCCACGGTCGCCACACTGCGCTGGCCGAGTCTGAGCCTGTAGTGAAGGACGGCACCGAAGACGGAAAATACCGACAAGAGTATGCCGAGCGAGGCGATGCGTATCAGGACCAGCAGCTTGGGGGAGTAGTTGAGGACACCTCCTGCGAGGGAGAGAACCAGGTTTGCCAGCCCAAATGATGTAAGCGCCAGGATGCCCTTGACAAGAAGGGCAGAGCCGGTTATTCGACCGATAAGCTTCGGAGTTTTGGCGATCTCGCGGACGACAATCCTATCCATCCCAAAGGTGGCAAACAGGAAGCCGAAGGAGATGAACACGAAGACCTGGTTGTAGGCTCCAAATTGCTCTTTGCTGAAGTATTTTGCGAGGTAGAATACTATGGCATAGAAGGTGATCAGTTTCCCGAGTATCTCGCTGAGAAAGACTGCGGTGAAGTTCTTTGCAGTTTTTCGGGGAGTGTTCATTATCTGCAAAATACCAGATCGTTTAAGAAGATGACAAGGCGGTGCGTGCAAACATTGCCCAGCTCGAGGAAGCACGGGGTATGTGTTGCAAGGCCGGGGGTTTCGCAGTGGGCATGTGAAAAGGTGGAGTTGTTAGGAGAGGCCTGATGTTTGGCGGCTACTGAATCCCTGATTATGGCAGTTCAACCGCCCGGCATTTCGGAAGTGCTTTTCACTGCACCCTTTATCAAGTATCGTGGTCTTGCTTGTTTGTAACCGGGAATTGACGATAAGTAATGGTGGGATGCGCGGCAGCACGTTCGGCATAGACATAGGGCACCACTTGGTGAAACTCGTTGAGCTTCACTACGTGCCTCGTCAGCGGCGGGTGATGGCGGACGGCTACTGCATTGAGATATCAAAGGACAAGGTTCCTGGTCGGACACTACTGGTCAGGACTTTGAAACACATATTCCCGCGTCGGATGAAGCGGGCGGCCCAGTCAGCGCTGGGGGTCTATGGCGGGCACAACGTTGTCCTGAAGCGTATCGATTTAAGAGGCGTCCCGCAGGGCGATGTCGCGTCGGCGGCTGAGGCTGAGGCGAAACAGTATTTGCCTGAAGACGCGGACGGATACATCACAGGCTTCACCACGACTAATCCGGTCCTCAATCCGAGTGCGGAGGGCAGCGAGGTAGCTTTCGTTGGGATAAGGGAGGCCATCTGTGATTTTTATGATGAGGTTTTAATGTCGTCTCACAAGGCGCCTGTCCAGTTCGAGGCGGCCGGCCTTGCCCTGGCCGCGAGTTACCAGCGGGCATCTCTGCGCTCCGAGGACGAGCTCATAGGGATTCTGGACATCGGCGAGGCGTTGACGAAGATAGTCCTGCTCAAGAAGGGCGAGTTCCTCTTTTATGAGGAGATGGACATCGGCTGCCGGTTTATCATCTCCGCTCTTCAACAGAGGCTGGGGATTGCGCTTTGGCCGGCAGTCTCCCTGCTGTCCGGCCATGAGGCAGCAGGCCTGGCGCCGGAGTATGCGATAAAAAACGTTCAAAGCGAAATAAGTGCCTTTATTACGCGGATCAAGGACCTCATTTGGCGAGCCAGGCTCAACTCACAAACATGGTTCTTCGATAGAATGCTCGTTTGCGGCGGAGGGGCGGCGATCCCATGTATCCTTGACGCCCTGTCGCCGCTGTTCAGATATGGAGTTACAGCGCTGAACCCATTTGTTGGGCTACCTCACCGGTGTAGGAGTCTTTCAAAGATTCCAATGCCACCCGCATCAACCCTCTTTGCGGTCGCAATGGGGCTTGCGTTGAGGGCGAGGTACGTAAGCACCGAATACGGCAGCAATTCGCGTTCAGCGCTACCGGGGCACAGGCGACTCTTGGGTCATTGACCGACCATGCCGATCATCTACGTGCATGAGGTTACGCTTCCTGAGAGAAAGGCAAGGTCGATTCAGGTGCTGGAGACTTGCGTCGGTCTCGCGAAGCAGAAGATCACGGTTCACCTCGTAGTCGATCGGCTCACTCTCAAGACCCCGGCAGACATCGCGGAATTTTATGGCCTCGTCCTGCCCGCGAACATGACGATCAGCGGTAAGGCGAATGCAGGCATGCGACATACAGTCCGAGATTTACTGAGACGGAGCTCCCCGGGCGAGCCCCTTCTCTACTCCAGGAACCTCAGAACGGCGCGAAAGCTCCTCCCCTTGAGCAGGAGCACAAAAACGCCACTTGTTTACGAGGCGCACAAGATAGCGTTTATGGTGGTCTCGGACGAGGCGAGGCTGGCAGGGCTATCGCCGAGGCGAACTCGCCGCAGAGAGATGCGCACGTTCAGGGCGGAGAGCGAGGTCTTCGATACATCGGCCGGAGTTGTCTGCACCTCTGATGCCACGGCAGCTCTGAGCAGGACCCTGTTTGGCCGGGACCAGAATGTAATTGTCGCAAGGAACGGTGGGCCGGAGCCGGTGATACCCGAAGCAGCAAACAAGAAAACAGCGGAGGGCCGAAGCGACTCAGGCGCCTTACGAATCGTGTATGTGGGCAGTATGGGTGGCTGGAAGGGCACGGAGACGCTTCTCGAATCGCTGCGCTATCTTGAGGGTTTTGAACTTATCGTTGTCGGTGCGGCCGATCCAAAACTCCCCCACAGTGTAGAATCACTCCCGGCGGAGAGGCTCTCCTTCACTGGCTATCTTGCGCCTCGCGAGGTCATGCCCTTCCTTGTCGCGAACGACTTCACGGCGGCCGTGATACCGCTGCCAGCGCGGCACTCTTCGGAACCCACGTTTTTCACCTGTCCCTTGAAGCTATTTCAGTATATGGCGGCTGGGATACCAGTTGTTGCGAGCGATGTTCCCGCCCTGCGAGAGGTGCTTCGCCATCGACATAACGCCTATCTCGTTAGGCCGGACGATGCGGAAGCCCTCGCAGATGGCATTAAGACAATTGCATTTGACTCGCAACTGGCGCTTGATCTCAGGACAAATGGTCTTGAAACTGCGAGACGATATACGTTTTTGAAGCGTGCGGAGAAGCTCGCCTCGTTTCTGAAGGAGCTCGTTGCTAACATATAACGTGGTTGCTTGAGGCAGAATGGCGGGAG
The DNA here is from genome assembly GCA_003647755.1 of Candidatus Coatesiibacteriota bacterium. Taxonomy (GTDB): domain Bacteria; phylum B130-G9; class B130-G9; order B130-G9; family B130-G9; genus B130-G9. The sequence goes on along the minus strand of QMNL01000040.1, from coordinate 2,441 downwards.
AAGAATTGGTCAGCAAGTCGCGGATATCTGAGTTGAAGGTGATATTCTTTGACCTTGACGGAACGCTCACCGACTACGAGGCATCGGTTGATTATGCGGCCGCCAAGTTGTGGGAGGGGATAAAGGATATATGCCCACTGGACCTTGAGAGCTTCCTGCGTGCTCAGTGGGATTTTTTGGCCGAGTTGGAGGAGAAGGACGCAAGGGGGGAGATCCCGCGAACGCTTCTCAAGGACCGGAGGGCGCGAACCGAGAAGTTCTTGAGGAGCCTGGGTCCTGGGCTCGTCGAGCGCTTTAAGGATGTCGGCGAGGTTTACACGCGCTATAGGCGGGAGGGGCTCAGGCTCTATCCGGGGACGGCGGAGGTGCTGGCCGAGCTCGGGAAGCGCTACGCCCTCGGTATCATCACGGAGGGCGATGGACAGATGCAGAGGACGCAGCTTAGGGAGGCTGGCCTGGTCGGTTTTGACTATGTTGTGATTTCCGACGAGGTTGGTCTTCACAAGCCTGACGCAGCGTTGTACCGCATGGCTTGCGAGATGGCTGGCGTTCGGCCTCATCAAGCGGCGCTCGTGGGGGACAGGATTGACTGGGACATCGTGCCGGCGGCCAGTATCGGGATGCTAACGGTTCTGTGCCGCCAGCAGAGACATTATCGAAGGCAAGAGGTGGACAGAGGGCAGGCTGATTATACAATAGGGAACATCAAAGAGCTGTTGGCGATTCTCAACTAGTTGCAGCATAGGGTGCATCAGACAGTAAAATGACAAGATCTATATTATTTTTCCAGGCGATGCGGCCGAAGCACTGGACTAAGAACGTCCTGCTTTTCGGCGGCATCGCCTTCTCAAAGCACCTCTTCGATGCGGATTTGCTCGTGAGGTCATTTCTCGGTTTTCTGGTCTTCTGCGTCCTTTCTGGATTTGTTTATGTCGTAAACGATGTTACCGACATCGAGGAAGACAAGAAGCACCCCAAGAAGCGGTATCGTCCGATCGCGTCGGGAGCTCTCTCGCCATCATTCGCCATCCTCGCGGCCTCTGCCCTCGCCGCAATTGCGCTGGTCGTTAGCTTCTGGCTCTCCACAGGCTTCGGCATTGTCTCAGCTCTATACCTCGCAGTGATGATAGCCTATTCATACATCCTGAAGCACATCGTCCTGCTGGACATCATGACCATCTCCGCTGGCTTCGTCATCCGCGCCCTGGCCGGCGCCATCGTCATCAACGTTGAGTTCTCCAGCTGGCTCATTGCCTGCACGATCTTCCTGTCGCTCTTCCTGGCAATCGCCAAGCGCCGCCACGAGCTTGTGAGCCTCGGAAACAACGCGGCCGCTCATCGTTTCATTTTGAAGGAATACACCCCTCAGCTGCTCGACCAGATGATTAGTATCGTTACAGCGGCGACGCTCATGGCTTACTCGCTCTATACGGTCTCACCGGAGATCGCGAGGAAGTTCGGGACGAGATACCTTTTCATCACGATACCTTTCGTCCTCTACGGCCTTTTCCGCTATCTTTATATCGTCTATCGGAAGGAGATGGGTGGCAGCCCGGCTCAGATTCTCCTCGAGGACACGCCGCTGATAATCGACATCTTGCTCTGGATAGTCTGCATCTTGACGCTGGTCTATTGGCCAGGGGTGCATTCAACACAACCTCCCCCCTAGCAGGGCTATCCCTCGAGGTCGGACGCCATCTCGTTGACCTCCTCAGCCCCCTCTGCCAAAAACTCCTCCTCATCCGGCGCCAAGATATTGATGAGCCGCTGGAACTCACCCGCGTGGACGCACTCTTCATTCGCGATGTCGTGCAGTACCGCCTTGGCCAGCTAGTTGCATCAGCGATCGACTCTACAGATCAACCGCCTCATCCTCGGCGGCAAGCGTCAATCTCAGCAAATCACGTTCAAGCTTGAATAGGGGTGGCCTACCCAGCTTCGGATACAGGGCGGGCTTGTTTCACCACCTCGGCTATCGCGTCGAGCTTCTCTTTCACCTCCCCTGAGAGCTTCTCGACTGGCACGAACTCCACCAGCTCATGAAACGATCGCTTCGGCATCTCATTGTAAAGCCCGAGTTTCTCGTGGTAGTTCTCGAATAGAGGCGTCAGGAAGTCGTCGCTGACCTTCATCTCCCCATCCCAGGGCGAGCCCCTTTTGAGTGTTTTCATCGCATCCTCCAGGGTGGCGATCTCCTTCTGCATTGTCTCTCTTCGGCGTTTGACCTCCACCTCCTCGAACAACGGTCCCGGCGCCTCCTTTCTGGCCGTGCTTTCAGCGTAGGCGATGAGCACCTCCGGGTAGCAGAGATAGCTCTCGATCTCGCGCTGCTTCCACATCAACCATACGAGCCCCTTCTCATCAGCAGGGCTTTTGTCATGCCTGTCGAAAAGAGCCACACCCTTGAGGCACGGGAACGCTTCCGCCAGTGGGTAGAAGTG
>QMNL01000039.1 GCA_003647755.1 Candidatus Coatesiibacteriota bacterium | reverse complement strand
GAGAATGAGCTCCTGCTTGGCCAGGCCAGATGGGTCGGCGTACAGCGACTTGAGCTCGTCCCGAAGGCCCCAGTGGGAGATGAGCCTCTTCTCCTCGTCGTAGAGCGGTTTGCCGCTCTCATCCAGAAGGCAGTTCATGAAAATGTTGTAGTTGTTGACGTATGTGTCCGCGTCCTGCATCGCGAGAAACGCCTTTTGAGAGACCTCGGCCGGAACCCTGCTCTCGTAGGCCGCTTGCCTAACATCGACCCACTTCTCTCTCGACCACTCGGCGTGGTGCTCCACCATCGATTGAAAGGTCTCGCGCCTGAAGTTGAGCAGAATAACGAACGGGAGCTTCACGTCGAACAGATCGTCGGTTACGTGCTTAAACGGATTGAATCTCGACAGGAGCTCATCTTGGGCCGTCAGTGGGCCAAGCTCCAGGTCCTTCCACCTGCTAAACGTCGTATAGACCTCCAGCAAGTGCCCCTTGAGCTGCTCAAACACCAGCTCCAGCTTGTCCCGGAACGAGGCGAGCTCCTCTGGATCGTCTATGAAATACTTGACGCAGAACTCCTTGAGGTCCTTCGCGGAGCCATCCCTCGCTTCCCAGAGGGACAGCACCTGCTCAAGGCCGGTCTCAGCCCGCGCAGCGTCTCTAAACCGACTGCTCATCTCATTAAGAATCTGCTGCTTTTGCTCGGCCGTTATCTCAAACATCGATTCTCCCCTGTTGTCTTTGCCCTTGTGAAACGCAGAATCCGGACACAGCACCCGCACGAGGCCATGCGCACTGAACCCCAGGCGGAAGATCATGCGCCGGCGTCACTTCTTTTTCGATTTACCTTTTCTGAGTATCGGAACGATGAACTTCTGGCCTGGCCTGATCTTGCTGCTCTTGAGGCCGTTGGCCTGCTTGATCGCCCAGACGCTCGAGCCGTATTTCTGTGCGATCGCAAAGAGCGTATCGCCCGGCTTCACGCGGTGGACGACAGTCTTGGACCACTTGAGGTGCCTGGCCGGCCTTGAGTTGCTGCGCTTGCTCGATCGTCTGCGAAGCACGGGGACCAAAAGCCTCCTGCCGGCGCGGATGCGCGATGTCCGCATCCCGTTAGCGGATTTGATCGCCCTGACGCTCGAGCCGTAGCGCCTGGCGATGCTGGAGAGGGTCTCGCCGTATCGGATGCGGTGCGTAAGCATTCTCGAGCGCTGTCGCCTGGGGAGCTTTGTGTAGGCTGCAAGGAACCTGTCCTTCGTGCCTCTAGGAATCTTCAGCTTATACTTTGAGTATATTGGAGGCGTGCACCACCGGCGCAGCTCCGGGTTCAGAGCCCTCAAGCTCCTGTAAGTGGTCCCGGCGCACTTGGCGGCTGTCTTGAGGCCGATCCAGCCACGAATGGTTACCTCGTCATACTTAACAGGCTCGTCATAATCGATGTAAAAGCCGAACTTCTCGGGATACTTGGCGATGATCGTGGCTGCCATGAAACGAGGGACATATTCCCTCGTCTGGCGGTGAATCCTGGCGGATGACATAACATCCCAGAAATCGTTCGTCCCACACTGCCGGATGGCCTGCCGAACTGCGCCCTCGCCGCCGTTGTATGAGGCGAGCACGAGCTTCCATGAGTTGAACTCAGTATAAAGGTCCTTCAAGTAACGAATGGCCGCCCTTGTTGATTTCTCGGGGTCGCACCGCTCGTCAACCCAGTAGTTCATCTTGAGTCCATACCGGCGGCCAGTGCTCGGCATGAACTGCCACAGGCCCCTGGCCCTGGCATACGAGGTCGCATAGGGGCTGAACCCGCTCTCGACGATGACAAGGTATGCCAAGTCCTCCGGGAGGCCGGCCTTGCGCAGCGCTCTCTTGATCATCGGCATGTAGCGGCCTGAGCGCCTCAGCGCTCTCTCGATAAACGCCCTGCTTGCGGTCTGGTATTCCTCGATGAAGTGCCTGACCGAGTTGTTCAGGACGATAGGCACCGTGTAGTTCTTAGTATTAAAATGGCTCCACCTGTTGTCGAGGTAGATGTCCAGTGCGCGGGGATTAGATTTTAATATCTTGGCGTTTAGGTCGTATATCTGCTGATAGAGCTTGGCCATCTTCGGAAACTCCGCGAGCTCGATCTGCGAATCAAGAATCGTCAGAAGCGCAGTGTCGAGATACGGTATGGCTTCCCGGACAAGGCCAGTATCGTATAGATCGCGGGCGCAACGCAGGAAGCCCTCCGTCTTCTGGTAGGTGTTCTGGAAGTACTCCTGTGTAATGGCGAATACCTCTTCGGGCTGCTTCTGGGGCCCGGTGGCAGTGCTCTGAGGTTCAGCAGTGGGTTTAACCACAGGCGAGCTCTTTTGGACGAGGCCTGTTTGGCTAGCACAGCCGATCAGAGACCAAAGAATGGCGCCACAGACCAAAAGGGTGGACGAGATTCGGCAGAACCTCGCCGTCTGCAAACCCGCCCTGAGATGGGCAGTGCCCCACCACCGGTCAAGTGCACTAGGCATCAACAGCCTCCACGCGGGCGAGCACAACAGTCGTGTTGTCATAGCCGCCAGCCTGATTGGCCATTTCGATCAGAACGTCGCATTTGTCGTCGAGGCTGGGCAGCGTCGGGTCCAGGATGATGGCGAGGATCGCATCATCGTCCAGAAGGTTCGTGAGCCCGTCGGTGCACAGCAGTATCAAGTCAGTGTCCTGCAGAGGGACGAGGGAGACATCGGCCTGAACAGTGCTCTTAGTGCCAATAGAACGAGTAACGAGATGCTTCATTGGGTGTTTTCTGGCCTCCTCGAGGCTCAAAAACCCCTCCTGATACTGCTCGTAAACCCAAGAGTGGTCCCGCGTCAAAAGCCTCATCGAACCGTCACGAACAAGATACACCCGGCTGTCTCCGACGTGCGCAACGCTAAGCTGCCGACCGCGGATCCAAGCGACTGACATGGTGGTGCCCATCCCGTCAAGAGATCTGTCCCGCCTGCTCTGCGCAAACACCTTAGCATTGCCAACCATCATCGCCGCCCGCAAGACGTCCTCAGGCCCCGAGAAGTCCATCGCAAGGCCATAAGGTGGTGTGATATCGGGGTCCCGAAGATAATTCCCCACGTAGTCCACAAGAGCATCGACAGCGCTCTTGCTGGCTACCCCACCGCCAACATGGCCACCCATCCCGTCCGCAACGACGAACAGACCCATCTTGTCATCCGCAAAGCAGCTGTCCTCATTAATTCGCCTGACGCGACCCGGATCGCTCTTCATGCCGTGCGACACCTTGAAATCACTCATCGACGGCGCCTCTTCTGATACCGCCACACTGCCCTATTGTGTTCCTCTATGGTTGTTGAGAACTTATGATGACCGTTATTCATCGAAACAAAGTAAAGATAGCTAACGTCGCTCGGATAGAGAGCTGCCAGCAGGGACGCCTTCGAGGGCGAGCATATCGGGCCCGGTGGCAGCCCCTTTCGTGTGTATGTGTTGTATGGCGTGTCCGCTTTGAGGTCTCCACGCGTCAAGTTCCCGTCGAAATCCTTCAGCCCGTAAATCACTGAGGCATCTGCTTGCAGCGGCATGTTCCGCCTCAACCTATTGTAGAACACGGCCGCAATCAGTGGCCTTTCCTGCTCCAACGCCGTCTCCTTCTCCACTAACGAGGCAATCGTAACAACCTTGTGCAGCGTCAGGCCCAACTTGTCGATGCGGCTCTGATACTTCTGTCCCATCACGCTTTCAAACTCTTTGACCATGCGCTCGACAACCTTCCGCGCACCTGTCCCGGGCTCAAAATAGTATGTTTCAGGATACAGGTAGCCTTCGAGACTATTGGCCTTGATGCCCAAGTGTGCAGCGAAAGACTTATCATTGCAAATCATAAGGAAATCCGCCGCAGGAATCCCCAAACTCCGCTCGACTATGCCCGCGATCTCCTTCAATGTCGAGCCCTCAGGAATCGTTACGCGACGGAGGGCTATATTCTTGGGACAGAACGCTCGGATGAGCTCCGTGGGTTTAAGCCTAGGGGGGATTCTATACTCGCCCGCCTGAATCTTCGCACGCATCAGCCGACACGCCAGCGCGAAGTCAAACACGCTCCTGATGACTCCCTGCGATTTCAGGACTTGAGCCACGTCCCTGACAGACATGCCTCGCTCGATCTTCACGCGGAATGGTGAGTTCGCCATGTTAGTTGGATTGTCGAAGTAGCTCTTCAAGTAAAGCAACGGCGCCGAGGCAGCGAGGAGCACTGCCAGAACAAAAAGGAAGAGAATCCGCCAGAATCTTCGCACTATGGCCCTTCACGACTCTTGGATGATGTTGCCTGCCGGTCCAAGTAGCCCTGCAGTATCAAAACCGCGCTCATCTGGTCGAGCTGCCCGTCGCGCCTCGTTGCGGTGCGCCCGGCATCATGAAGGGTGCGTTTGGCGATTTTGGTCGTTAGTCGTTCGTCCCAAAACTCGATGGTTACGTCAATCTCATTTTTCAATAATTCAGCAAACTCCTTCGTTCTGATTGCCCGTGGTCCGATGCTGCCGTCAAGGTTCAAGGGAAGGCCAATGACGATGGTGTCGATCCCGCCCTCCTCAACTAAGCGCCTGATCTCACCGAGAGCCTCCTTCTGACTGGATACGAACAGTGTCTCGCGCGGAAACGACATCAGACGCGATGGATCGCTCACCGCTACACCGATCCTGCGGTCGCCGAGGTCGAGTCCAAGAACCCTCAATCCATTTCTCCCAGCAGGCTATCGATAAACGTCGCTACTGTATAATCACGCCGGCGTATCCAACAACCTGCGCCTTGTTGCTGCACGTCTCGCCGGACGTCCGGTATGAGACCAAAGTGGCCGAGCTTGCGCCAAGCGCGTTGGCGGCGGAGATCGCTGCAACCGTGGGAATCACACCGCACATCGAGATACTATTGGATGCAACTACATCATAGAGGCCCTGAGCGTCCAGTGCGAGGACCCTGTCTATCGCCAGCCGGTCCAACTTGACCGCGACTTCATGGGGGATGTAGTGGGACATATCTGTGCTGGCGATGATGAGCACGCTCTTGGCCGAGGCCGTGATCACATCAGCGAGTTCCTTGCCCAAGCGATCGGCGATTCTGAAATCATAAAGCCCGATACATATTGGGACGATGGAGAAGCTTTTGTTGAAGAACTGAATGAATGGCAGCTGAACCTCGAGGCAGTGCTCAGAGTGGTGAGCGGCCTCATCAAGGCGCGCGGCGCTTGAGCGAGATACTATTGCGCTGGCGAGCTCTTCATCGATTGGGACCTCGCCCATCGGCATTGACCAGGAGCCCTCCCCGAAGACCGCCACCGGGGCGCCGGCTCCAGTGTGGTTGGGGCCCAGAATAACATAAGTGTCATAGTTGGGTATCCGGGAATAGACCTTGCCTGCGACTGGTCCAGAGCATACGTAGCCCGCGTGGGGGCACATGATTGCTTTCGCCGGGACTTTTTGCGGAACGTCCTCAACGTAAAGCCTTACTTGCTCTCGCAGGCCGGAACTTGTCCTCTCATAGAATTGGCCAGCCACAGCAGGCCTTCTGATCATTGACATCTCTCAATCCACCTATTTTGGACCATAGTATTTCTCAAGGGCCAAAAGCAGCTGGGACCTTGCGCAGACAACTGGCTTCACACGCCGCTCAGTTCGCACCTCAAGCCTCCTGAACTTGGAGCGGTCTGTCGGATCATCGGTCGCAACGTCCAGGACTCCGTTCGAGTACTTGACCGGTAAAACCATAAACTCGTATGCGATCTCCTTGGAGAACAGGTTTATCGTTCTGCTCGGTATGGACGAGCTCGCCAGATCAACACACATGCAGCCCCACTGCTTCCCCAGGGCCCTTGCGAGCTCCTCCTCGTTAATGAACCCCATTTTCACCAGTATCTGTCCAATGCGAGAAGGGTCCTTCTGTTGTTCCACAAGAGCCTGTTCCAGCTGCGGGACAGTGATCATCTTCTCCACGAGCATGATCTGCCCTAACCTCCTGTCAGTCGGAGAGACCCTTCCGGACTCGGCACCCTCGTCGAACAAACGGTCTGTTGAATAGGCCTGCCGAACAGCTATCACTAAATCCTCCTCTGGTGCGAAAACAGCCTTCACAGGATGACCGATCTTTTTCTCTAGCTCCGCTACCCGGCTGGGGTCCCCTGCATCCGGAGTGGCCACCAGAACCTGGCCTTGACTGGTCCAATCGAATGGCAGCGCTCGCTCACGCTGAGCATCCTCCTCCGAGAGAAGCGCCAACGCAGAACTCTTGCACGAAAGCATGAGAACATCGACCCAGGGCGTGCCTTTTTGTTTACTGAGCGCCGCCAGGACCGCCTCGCGCGGGATGAGTCCCGATTCGACCAACAGTTGGCCGACCCGCTTGTCCGATCTCTCCTGCCCCTTGAGGCATGAGGACAGCTCATCGCTTCCAATAATCCCGTATGCGACCAGGATATCTCCAAGCCGCATGTTGGTCATATCATCGAGCGGCGCCTCTTCTTCGGCCTCCGGCTCGGCTTCCCTGCCGAGCTCAACGAACCTCTCATAGCACGCATTTGAGCAAAACCACCTGCCCTCGTTGACGAAGCCGGTGCTCGCCCAAAGAGAATCGAGAAAACCTGTCGGGCGATGATGATTGCACTCAGGATTCGCGCACTTCACCATCTTTGGAACCAATTTCTCCTTGATCACTGCCCCTGATCAATACTCCGCGAACGTTGACAAACTTGGCCCCGTATAGAACCGTGCCGGAGAGGTTCACGCCGCGCATGTCAGCGTTGGTGAGGTCTGAATTGCGCATGTTGGCGCTTGTGAGATTTGCCCGCACGAACTTGGCCCCCGTCAGGTCCATGTCCTGCAGGTCTGCCCCCGTCAGGTCTGCCCCGCTGAAATCGGCGTTCCTGGCGTTGCTCCGGTTCATGTAAGCGCTCTGAAGGTCAGCATCCTTGAAGATCGCTTCCTGCAGGTCTGCTGACCCCAGCTTGACGTGCGTCATTCGGACCTTCGTTAGGTCTGCCCCGTAGAGGTTCGCCCCGGTCATCGGAACGTTCTCAAGAACTGCCTCCACCAGAATCGCCTGTGACAGGTTGACACCATCCAACCTCGCCTGATTGAGGTTCGCCGCCTCCCTCAAGTCAAGGCCAGAGAGGTTTGCTCCGCTCAGGTTAGCGCCATCGAACTTGGCCTGGCGAATACGCAGGATGCCTGTCATCACCGCTTTAGATAGGTCTGCACCCCAAAAATCAGCGTCGAGCACATTAGCACCCGTGAAGACCGCCTCCCTCAAGCTCGCAAGCCGAAAGGTAACGCCCTTAAGGTCTGCGCCGGTGAAATCCACCTCTTTGAGGTTGGCACTTGTCAGGTTGGCACCTGTAAGTGTGGCCTCCGAGAGTATCGTCTTCTCGAAATTGAGATGTGAGAGGTCTAAACCGGACAGATCAATAAGAGCCATGTTCTGGCCAGCAAGCCCTCGACGTGTTTCAATAAGTTTAAGCACCTTGGCTTTACTGAGCGACTTCAATGTGCCCTCCTTCCTCTATTACACCCTCCATTTCCCAGTTGAGCTCCCACCCAAACAATTCCAATAATGATGGCATTCTGATCACCAAGAGTCAAAATCCTTTAATCACGTCTGTGATCTCGCCCGGCCCCCGAGCGCCTCACACTGAGCAAGATACCGATTATGACGAACGTTGCAGCGGCGTAGAGGAACAGAAACACCGCCTGCTCTATCTTCAAAGTCGAAACCAAGATGCCCATAAGACCCATGAGACCGGCGACCAGATAAATGAACAACACGGCCTTGGATTGGCTCATTCCGAACGAGACGAGGCGGTGCGAGAGGTGATTCTTGTCCCCGACGAATATCGGCTGATGGCCCCGCCAGCGTATCCAGATAACCGATGCCGTATCAAAGATGGGCACCGCTAGCACCAGAAGCGGCGTCATAACCGCCAGCTTGGGAACATCAGTAATCCTTGTATAAACGCCTAACACTGCCACCGAGGCCAGTGTGAACCCCACAAACATGCTCCCCGCATCGCCCATGAATATCCTCGACGGATGCAGGTTGTAGCGAAGAAACCCAAGACAGCTACCCGCAATGGCAAGCGAAAGCATCGAGACCACCGGCTCACACTGCATCACTCCGATCACCGCAAACGATATCGAGGCGATCACGCTTACGCCGGCTGAAAGCCCGTCCATGTTGTCCAGCAGGTTGAAGGAGTTGGTTATGCCGACAACCCAGATGACCGTTACCACAAAAGCCAGCACGTCGTTCGCATCCAAGACGTAAACAGATAGCCTGACGTCCCCCCAAATGATAATAAGAGCAGCCACCACGCTGATCACAACCTGCATTAAGAGCTTCACCCGCGCCTTCATGGGCCTGATGTCGTCGATCAACCCGACAATCATTATCACAAGACCGCCGGCAGCGATCGACAAGACCTGCAGCGAATGCGCCGGACCAATGTAGCCAAGTCGCCATAAAACAAATAAGACGATGTCAAAGGAGAGAAAAATCGCAAGCCCACCCAGCAGCGGCTTTGGCTCTTTATGGACCTTTCTCGTGCCGGGGTTGTCCAGCACGCCAAACCTGAATGCCATCCGCCTGCAAATGGGCGTAAGAATCAGGGCAAGAAGCGTGCCCAACACAAGGATGCCCACCTGGAAAAGGATCAGCTCCTTTGGGCCGATTATGCTGCTCATTGCCTAATGTCCATCAATGCGCTTGCTGAGGCGCTCTCGACCGAATGAGAGCGAGGTTCTCCCTTGAGACGCTAGCCCCTGAAGAACTCTATCGTCCTCCTCAGCGCCTCCTCCAGGTCAACCTTCGGCTCGTAGCCAACCAAGTCGTGGACCTTCGCAAGCGCCGGCTTACCCCGCTCGATGTCCTCAAACCCCCTCTCGTAAGCATTATCATAAGAGACAAACTCTATCTTCGATTCGCTGTTGGTCAGCGAGATAATCAGCTTTGCCAGCTCGTGTATACTGATCTCCTTGTCGTTGCCAAGATTGAAGACATCCCCCACAGCCCTAGGCTCGTCGCAGAGCTTGAGCAGGCCGGACACAGTGTCTCCAACGTAGCAGAAGCATCGCTTCTGGGAGCCGTCCCCATAGACGGTAACGTCATGGCCCAACAGCGCCTGCTTGATGAAACGCGGTATCACCATCCCATATTGCCCGGTCTGACGAGGCCCGCACGTGTTGAAAAACCGCACGATCACGACCGGAAGCTGCTTCTCCCGGTGATACGCGAGGGCCAGGAACTCGTCAACCGCCTTCGAGGCGGAGTATGACCACCGCGAGATCGTTGTTGAACCGAGGATTCGGTCCGCATCCTCGGCGAGCGGGCTCT
>QMNL01000038.1 GCA_003647755.1 Candidatus Coatesiibacteriota bacterium | reverse complement strand
TTATTGGAGCGCGGTGTCAAGCCACCGCAAATGAAAGCGGCGTCAAGCCGCCGCACTCCAAAGTCACCCAACGGGTGTAGCTTACCAGACCGCTGCGTGCCTAAGTCATAGCCTCTGCGCAGCGGCAAAGCGTCTTCATCCCACCATCTGCCTTGCCATCAATCTGACTATTGGGGCGCAGAAAAACAGTTCACCTCAGCTGATTTGCCGTGCTATACTCACTTGGTAATTCTGGATTCCTAAGTGGGGTGCTGTGCAAGTCGTTCAAAGGGGATAGGAGGTTACAGGTGAGATTCTATGCAACTGCTTTTGCTGCGGTTTTGCTTATGTGTTTGCTGGTCGCGGCCCCGGTTTTGTCGGCGGATATCTGGTCCTATTACAGCTACGTGGGCAATGCCAAGGACCTGGCCACAGAGCCGAACACGCTCTGGGTCGCGACTGGAGGAGGGGCTCTGAGGATCGATGTCATCAGCGGGATGATAGGGAAGCTGACGCGCAGTCAGGGGCTCTGCGACAACAACCTCACGTGCGTTGCCGTCGGCCATGATGGCACCAAGTATTTCGGCACCTATGGCTATGGCGCTGCGATTTACAAAGACGGTATGGTGAGCCATGTTGACCAGAACAACAGCGGGATCGGGTCCAATAACGTGCAGTCAGTAGCCGTTGATTCTGAAGGCGCAGTCTGGTTTGGCTCTGGTTGGAGAGCTGATGGGGTGAGACGCTGCGCCGTCTCGCGGGCTGAGTGGGAGTTCTGCGCACCGGGGGGAGATTGAGGGAACAAGGTGTAGGAGACTGCTTCGGGGGCTGTTGAGCGTCTTCGACTCAGCCTGCATCTCTGCACGCATCTCTAGCAGGCGTGAGCTGATTGCTCCGATCTAAAGATTCTTCGGCGAATCTTCGTAAAGATCGGACTAGAGGTATAGAAGAATATGGTAGAACCAGTCAGTTTGCAGACTTCGCTCGCTCAGACTGTCGCCGCGGAGAAGGTTACGCACGTTCAGACCCACCACGGCGAGGCCAACCAGCAGGTGTTTGCTGCGGAGCTCGCAAAGCAGGATGATCAGCGCGCGCATGGGATCCAGAAAGCTGACGAGAGCGAACAGGACCAGCGAATAGACGATCGCGACGAGCGCAAGAATGAAGCGAGGGAAGATGAGGAATCGGCCCAAGATGAGGAGACTGAGGGCGAGGCTGACGAGGAAACTCTCTGCGCTGAGGATGCCGCCCATCTTATAGACATTGTCGTCTAGTTCTGGTAGCGTTACCCGGTCCAGATAGGTTTATTTGACTTCTGAGTGGTTTGCCATGTCTTCATTGATGGTATTGACGAACGCCCTGCTGTTTCTGTTTGACCTTGTCCTTCTTGTGCTGGTGCTCTTTTTATTCGTTGAGAAGAGAAAGGTCCGCAAGGAGGTGTCCAGGTTGGTCGATTCGGAGTCGAGTGTCCTCGAGCTTAGCGAGAGCATGGAGCGGCTCATCGAGGAGTATAGACGTGTCGCCTCGAAGATTCAGGACGACACCAGCGCAAAGCGGGACGAGCTGATGCGAACTATCCAGCGGGCAGACCGCCTTTTGATGGAGCTGGTAAGGCGCTCTGACAGGTTCGAGCTGGCGGTCGAGTCGCACGAGGCCAGCCGGCAGACCGCCAACCAACCAGTTAAGTCCACAGCAGCTCAGCCAAGAACAGGCACGGAACGCGCAGGCGTGCAGAGACAGCCAGCCCGTCCGATAACGAGCGTAAAACCATTAGAGGCGAAGCGAGCATCCACAAAGGTGTCGTCAGGCCTCGCTGGCAGGAAGGTTGGCTTGCGAGGTGTGCGACCATTTGTTGCTCCGGCAGATGTGAGAGAAGAATCTGCGAGCCCCACTGACGAGGACGAGGACATGGAGAAAACCAAGAGACTCGTTATTGACCTTGCGAAGCAAGGGTTGAGCATTGAGACGATAGCCAAAAGCCTTCGCGTGCCAATCGGCCAGGTTAAGCTGATATTGGATGTGCATAAGAGCAAGAAGCCATGAGGTCGAGCAGGCCGGGGGCGTAAATAAGACTGGCAAGCGACTTGGACACAACGTAGCGTGAGTCTGCGGGTCCCCTGCCTCAAGACTGCCCGGACAAAACTGGATGCCGCTTGTCGAGGTCCCTCGGAACGCATATACCCTTGCCGCTGCGCGATTTTGTGGAGCATCATCCAGGCCAAAGGACCCGTCGAGCGCTTGTCGTATGCGTGGCGACTCCCGGCACGAGGTCGAAAACATTTGACAGAAATTAAGGAGCAGTCTATTGTGATTATTGATTCTAGCGCTTGGTGGAAGCGTGTGCGCAGGGGCGAGATATGAGTATGATAGCCGATAAGGCATGGGCTCTGACCGAGCCGGTTTGTGCCGAGCTCGGTCTTCAGCTTGTTGAGATTGACTACAGGAAACGTGGAAGTAGGTGGGTTTTGGCGATTTTGGTTGACAAGGTTGGCGGTGTTGGCGTGTCCGACCTGAGCGAGTTGAGCTCGCAGTTGGACCCACTGTTCGACATTGAGGATTTTATTCCGAATAAGTATGTGCTGGAGGTTTCGTCGCCGGGGGTCTTGAGGGCACTGAAGCGACCTGATGATTTCATACGTTTCAGTGGTCACAGGGCGAAGGTTTTTCTCTCTGATATGGTTGAGAACAGGAAGAGGTTCGTGGGCGTCATTCGGGCCGTGGTGCAGCGGGAGCAGGACCCAGCGGTGGTTTTTGAGCTCTCGTCGGGCGCGACGCTGGAGGTGCCGTTGGCGCTTATTCGGCGAGCCAATTTGTATTACACAACGAAGGAACTTCTGACCGGTGTTGGCAGGAAGTAGCCGGGGCCGGAAGCGATTCAATGAACAAGCAGCTTATCAAGGCGATAGAGTCTCTGGAGTTCGAGAAGGGCATTCCGAAGGAGAAGCTAATAGGTGCGGTTGAGACTGCGCTTGCGGCAGCGATTGGGAGGGATGTTGATGCCGCTCCCAAGAATGTGGAGGTCAAGATCGACCCTGAGAGCGGCGAGACGTCTATATTCGAGGTCAGGAAGGTTGTCGAGGTAGTAACCGACCCAGACATCGAGGTCGCGGCCTCGCGTCTCAATACTCTGCCGCCTGGTGCTCAGGTTGAGGGCGATGTGGTTAGGTTCCCGAAACAGGTGAGGGACTTCGGCCGGATCGCTGCGCAGATCGCCAAGCAGGTGATCATGCAGAAGGTCAGGGAGGCCGAGAAGGAGGCGGTGCAGTCCGAATACAGCGGACGCGTGGGTGAGATGGTTACCGGGCTTGTGATCCGGTCGGAGCCAGCAGGGACAGTTTTAGACCTTGGCCGAGCTGAGGGGATGATCTTTAGGCATGAGCAAATACCGCAGGAGCGGCTACGCTATGGCGACCGGGTCTGTGCTTATGTGATCGAGGTTGCCGAACGGCGCAGCCGCGCACAGGTAGTCTTGTCTCGGGCACATCCGGGCCTTATCCGGAGGCTCTTTGAGTCTTCTGTGGCAGAGGTTGGAAGCGGGATAGTGGAGATCAAGGACGTGGAGAGGATACCGGGGCAGCGGACCAAGATGAGCGTGCTGTCTCATGATCCGAGCATTGATGCTGTGGGCGCTTGCGTGGGCGTGCGTGGAGCGAGAGTTCAGACCGTTATCCGGGAGCTCAAGGGCGAGCTGATTGACGTGGTCAATTGGGACCCAGACATACAGCAGTATATTCGCAATGCGCTCGTTCCGGCCAAGGTTCTCTCCGTCGAGATCGATGAGGAGAAGAAGACAGCACGAGTGGTTGTTCCGGACAGTGATTTCTCACAGGCGGTAGGCCGGCGTTGGCAGAACGTCTCTTTGGCAAGCAGATTGACTGGATATTCACTTCAGATTCTCAAGGAGTCGCTGGCCAGGGAGGAGGAGGGCCGGCGATTGGAGTCGCTTGCGCACTTTAAGGAATCGCTTGTCGAAGAGGTCGGGCTGAATGAGGAACACCTTGCAGTGTTGGAGAAGGAGGGCCTGCTGTCAGTCGAGGCAATAGCAGTCAGGCCGCCGCTTGATCTAGCGAAACTCCTCGACATCAAGAGGAAGCTGGCCAGGGCAGTTGTCCTTTTCGCCCAGAGCAAGATGCGGGTGGACACACAGGCCACTGAAAAGGTCGAAGAGGTTGCCGAGAACAACATTAGCTAATAGCGATTCAGGCAGATGCACCATGCCCTCACGGCCCATCCCCCAAATGCGCGGAACATTGAATTCATCAAGTCTAATGCACAATTCGCAGCAAGTTCCAGCCCGCAATTGCAGGCTGACAGGGCGTAACGGCTTTTATTCAGGTATCTCACATGACTAAACTTCGAGTATATCAGCTCGCTAAAGAACTTAAGCTAACCTCCAAGGATCTCCTATCGTTACTGCATGAGCTGGGCATCGTGGCAAAATCCCACATGAGCGGGCTCGGCGCGGAAGCGGTTCAGCTTGTGAGGGAGTTCTTTGCTGAGCAGAAGAAACCCGCCGCGAAGCCGGAGTCGCCCTCCGAGGAAGAGCCCAAAGCCACAAGGGCTGCCGAGGACGCTGGCAAGGCCGTCGCCACGGCGAAACCTCCCAAGACCGAAGAGCGCAAGGTTAAAGAGGTGGCAGCCAAGGCCAAGAAGAAGGCCGAGTCGCCTCGCAAGCTTGTTTTGGAGAGGTTGCTGACCGTTGAGGAGTTGGCCAAGGAGCTCGGGATCACTTTGGAACAGATTGACAGCGTGTTGCAGGAAGAAGGCAAGGAAACCGCACCCAGCAAGATACTCGAGGTCGAGACAACTATGCGCATCGCATCTCGCTTCGGGTATGAGGTTCAGATCAGCGACAGTGCTGATGATGCACTGCTCAGAATGGCTCGTGATGCCAACTGCGCACGGAAGAATGTGTGTCCGAGAGCACCTGTTGTTACAATCATGGGCCATGTTGACCATGGCAAGACCACAATCCTGGACGAGATACGTAAGTCGAAGATAACCGAGGCCGAGCCCGGAAGCATCACTCAACATATCGGTGCCTACTACGTCAATACTCCCCAGGGCGATGTGGTGTTTCTGGACACGCCGGGCCATCAGGCCTTCACCGCGATGCGTGCGAGGGGCGCTCACGTGACTGACATCGTGGTTCTTGTAGTGGCGGTTGACGACGGCATCAAGCCCCAGACAGAGGAGGCAATACGGCATTCCCAGGCTGCTGGCGTGCCGATTATCGTGGCGCTGAACAAGATAGACCGGGCCAAGGAAAACGTGGGCCGTGTCAAGCGGAGTTTCGCGCGGTTTGGGCTCATTCCGGAGGAGGATGGTGGTGAGACGATCTTCGTTGAGACCTCTGCAATCAGGCGTGAGGGGCTTGATACACTGCTCGAGATGATACTGCTGGTTGCCGAGATGGCTGACCTGAAAGCGCCTCGGGATGGTCCTGCTAAGGGCGTGGTTATCGAGACGAGGCTGGATAAGGGCAGAGGGCCGGTAGCGACGGTCCTGGTTCAGGAAGGCACGCTGAAGCGGGGCGACGTCTTTGTTTCGGGGACGGTCTCGGGCAAGGTGCGCGCGATGAGGGATGACCGAGGTCGCAATGTGAAGGCGGCAGGGCCCTCGCAGCCAGTTGAGGTGATGGGATTTGATGGCCTGCCGGATGCTGGCGAGACCTTCTACGTGATTCCTAAGGGTAGGAGGGCAAAGGAGTACCTTGCGAGCCTGTCCCAGCTACAGCGTGAGCAGGAGGCCAAGGCGACGCCCCAGGTCCGTCGTGAGGCGGTGTTAGAACCACTTACAGAAAAGGAAGAAAATAAGCTCAGAATTATCCTCAAAGTGGATGTATTCGGCTCACTGGGTGCTCTTAAGAGCTCTCTGCTGAACCTGGCCACTGATGAGGTCGAGATCGACATAATCCACGCAGGAGTTGGGAGCATAACGAAGGCGGATGTCTCGTTGGCTGAGATAGCCTCGGCCAAGATCATCGGCTTCGGGATAGGCATCGATCCTCAGATCAGCGCTTTCGCCAAACAGCACAATGTCGAGATAAAGTTGTTTAACATCATCTATTCGCTTCTTGACTACGTCGAGGTGCTGGTCTGGAAACTGGAGAAGCCGACGCTGACGGAGGAGGAGCTCGGCACCGCTGAGGTTCGAGCGGTCTTTTCCGTCCCTTCAGCGGGGAAAGTGGCAGGTTGCTATGTTCTGAGCGGCAGGATTGTTCGTGATGGCAAGGCAAGGCTGCTTCGGGGCGGCGAGGAGGTCTATAACGGTAAGATAGCCTCGCTTAGGCGGTTCAAGAAGGATGTAAGGGAAGTTCAGGCCAATTTTGAGTGCGGGATTGGGTTACACAGCTTCCAGGATTATCGAGAAGGAGATGTCATCTACTGTTATCACATAGTGGAACATGCTCCCGATCACCCCAAGGCAACCGATGCCCAATGACGCTGCCCGAGGGCTTAATGTCCTCCTCATGCAGCTGCCGCTTCCGATCAACGAGCGGCACAAGCGCGTTATGCCGTTGTCGCTCCTATACCTCGCATCCTGTGCGAGACAGCAGGTAGGAAGCCTCGATCTGGAGATACTCGATGCCCAGGCGGAGAATCTCACCTACGACGAGATATGCCGCCGCGTGTGGCAGAAGCGCCGAGATGTCATCGGCGTAACTTTCTGGACGGCACAGGCCACATTTGCCTACGCTCTAAGCCCAGCTCTGAAGAAGGTCTGCCCCAACGCCAAGATAGTCTTCGGTGGCGTCCATCCCACCATATTCCCAGAAGAGGCCTCCAAGCACGCCGACTACGTGATCGTCCGGGAGGGTGAGCGACCATTCTCCGAGCTGCTGAAGCGACTTGCTGCCGGCAAGGCGCCCGATGGCATCCCGGGTCTTGGCTACCGACCAAGTCCCGATGAGGAGCTCAAGATATGGCCTGATAAGGGCTTCATAGATGACCTCGATGAGCTGCCTTTCCCCGCATGGGACCTTCTTAAGCTGGAACGCTACGACACTCCTATGCACGTTACGGGCGGCAAACGTGTGCCGGTCATCGGGTCCCGCGGGTGCCCATATAATTGTGTCTATTGCACGTCGCCGTTTCTGTGGAGGCGCAGGGTTAGGTATCGTAACCCGAAAAGGGTCGTTGACGAGATAGAGACCATCGGCAAGCAGCTCGGCATCCACCAGATACACTTCTGGGACGATAACCTGTTCATGGTTCGGGACTACATCAAGTCGCTCTGCGAGGAGATCATCCGGCGAAAGGTCAAGATCAACTGGGTCGGCCTCACCCGCGCCTCGCACCTTGTCCAGAACGCGGACCTGATGCCGCTTGCGAAGGAATCGGGCTGTATCGGCATGGAGATCGGGATCGAGAGCGCAAACCCCGAGACCTTCGACAAGATCGAGAAGCAGGAATCGCTTGATGACATAATAACAAGCGCCCGGATTCAGGCTGAGGCTGGCATGTACCCTATGTTCACATACATGGCATTTAACCCCGGCGAGACTCTTGCGGGCTACTACCTTCAGGCCAAGTTCATCGATAAGATACACGAGGGGCTGCCCTGGCCCGAGCACTTCCACCCTCTGCCATACCGCGTTTACGTGGGCCAGTTCTGCACCGCCCATCCCGGCACCAAGCTCTTCGACATGGCGCCAAAGCTCGGCATCGTCCTCTCCAAAGACTGGGCTGACTACTATCACCACAAGATCAACTTCGTGCCCAATTCCCTGCTTGACGATGTCCCCATCCGAAATGTCGAGCGGCTCAGGCCCGTCGATTACTGGATATGCCTCAACGCGATGGCCGGGACGAACTACGAGTTCTACCACGCCCACCAGACGACGATGGAGCACCGCATAAGGCACTCCCAGTACTTCAAGTTCGTCAAGGCATTCTTCGACGCGTGCGACGGCAGACTAACGCTGCGGCAGATCTGGCGCGAGCTCACCACCTACCGGGGCATCGACTCGGAGGAGTGCCTCCGATACACAGCATTTACATCGCTGATCCTCGGCCAGCTTGGCCTGATACGGTCCGCGATCTTCCAGCAAGACCTCGAGATCAGGCCCAAGCCCATCGACGTGCCAATTAGCAGAGCAGGCCTTATGAAGTTCGAGCTCTTCCGCCGCATCGGCGGCATCTTCGATGTCTTCAGCAGCTAGCCAAGACCCAAACACCGAGGCCCGGGCAGTGAAGCCTCCGCCGCACCTTTTCCAGCTCACCACGAGACCCCCCAATGGCCAAAATCGCCATCATTGATCTCCTGTTCAACTGGCCGCCTGACGGAGGCGCCAGGACTGACATCCAGCACGTCGCGCAGGGTCTCTCCAACAGTCACAACGTCGTCCTGTTCTGCCCCAACTTCAGGCTTGGGTTTCCAAGAGGAAGAATTAGCCAGGATCCCGGCATCGCCGTTCGCAGAATCCCCCTGAAGGACTATGAGTTCCAGCCGCTCACGCTGACCCGACGCCTCAGGTCCGCCGTCGATGAGTTCAGCCCGGACTGCGTGTTCATCGCTGACGGCTGGTACTTCAAGCCCTATGTCGTTGTCGCGATGGAAGGCTACAGGAGGGTCTTGCGCTTTTACGCACACGAATCACTCTGTCCCAAGTCCCACGGGCACTTCATCGACCGCAGGATGCGCCCCTGCCAACGCAATTGGCTGAACGAGTGGAGGGATTTTCTCCCATGCGTCCTGTGTGCCACCAGATGGCTTCACGAACACCCCGAATGCACCCATTTCAGCATCCCATTCACAAGAGCCCTCGCCTTTCTGCCGCACTACCCCCACCTCGCACGGCGTGCGATCAGTTCAGCGGACGCCATCGTCTGCTACAATGAGTTCATCAAGAACAAGCTCAGCTCGATCAATGAGAACATCCATATCGTCCCTTCTGGCATTGATGCGTCGCGATTCTCGCCATCGCCGCCCGCGCCTCGAAAAGGGCCTCGGAAGGTGCTCATGTGCGGGCGAAAGAGCGATCCACTCAAGGGCTACGACATCCTTTTCAAGGCGTTTGCCCCGTTGGTGCAGGCCGGCATGGACATCGAGCTGTTCGTTACCGAATCGCCAGCACGCAAGGAAGGATTCGTCAATTATACTGGCTGGCTAGACCAGGAAGGCCTGGCTAACCTATACAGGCAGATGGATATATGCGTTGTGCCGTCGGTGTGGCAAGAGCCGTTCGGCATCGTGGCGCTCGAGGCGATGGCCAGCGGAAAGCCCGTAATCGTTACCCGCGTTGGCGGCCTGCAGCATATCGTCGATGACGGCGTTGATGGCTTTGTTGTCGAGCCCTTCGATTCTAGGGGCCTGAGACAGAAGCTCAAAATCCTTATAGAGAACCCCGATCTGTGCGAGTCGATGGGCAAGGCCGGCCGGGCGAAGGTGCTCGAGAG
>QMNL01000037.1 GCA_003647755.1 Candidatus Coatesiibacteriota bacterium | reverse complement strand
GTTGATCGCATCACTTGTCTTGGCCTTCGCTACCTTAATTCGGAGGCGGCCGCATCACCTCTGGCTGAAGGTCGCCGCCTCGTTCATCTTCGCAGTCTCACTCGGAGCGCTTTTCGCTCTCATTAAGTGGCCTGTCCCGACGCATGGGGCTTTTTTCGGCCGGCAGCTCGCCGAGTTACTGGTCAGTTCCTTCAGCGCCTTCTGGGCGATCATCATCACGTCGGGGCTTCTTGTCGTGTCGGGCATGCTCGTTGTCGGCCTTGGCCTCAGCCGGCTCCTGGGGCTATTGCTGCAGATGCTGGGTGCGAAGGCGGCGAGAGAGGCCGAGGTCTCTTCAGAGCCAGCCCCGTCTGCACCATCGCAACAAACCGCAAGGAAGCCGAGAAGGCGCCGGCAGAGACCAGCCATCCAGCCCATCCGGGGGCCTGGGGGCGAGAACTACCAGTTCCCAGATATAGACCTTTTAGATTCGGCCGGAATAATCGACAATCCTGAGCGCCGTAATGGCCTTATCAGAAAGGGAGAGCTCATAGTCGAGAAGCTCGCTGATCACCGGATCGAGGGCAAGATCGCTGGCATCTTGACGGGACCGATCATCACTAGGTTCGAGTTCCGACCCGCCCGAGGCGTGAAGCTCAGCCGGATAGTCTCACTGGCAGACGATCTCGCCCTCGCCATGAAGGCGAAGTTTGTGCCCCGTATAGCCCCGATCCCGGGCCGGTCGGTTGTGGGGATCGAGGTAGCTAACGACCATCGCAGGATCATAACGTTTCGTGAGGTTCTGTCCTCAGACCAGTTCGCCAACAACCCGATGAAGCTCAAGCTAGCCATCGGGACCGACATCGCGGGCAGGCCGCAGGTCGTCTCGCTGAACGAGATCACACACATCCTCATCGCCGGGGCAACCGGCACGGGGAAATCGGTCTGCATCAACTCGATGTTGTGCAGCCTGCTTTATTGCACCACGCCGGCGGAGCTAGAGCTGATTCTCATCGACCCGAAGGTTCTGGAGTTATCGGCGTACAACGGGATACCGCATCTGAGGGAGCCTGTTATCAGCGATGTGCAGGACGCTGAGCTGGCCTTTAGGTGGGCGGTTAGCGAGATGGACCACAGATACCATCTTCTCGCGGAGCGGAAGGTTCGCCACGTGGACGAATTCAACGAGCGCGTCCTTCAGGAGCGCAAGTCGCGAGCCAGGGAGCTTGCCGGCGTCGCTCCGGAGGATATGCCGCCGGAGCTTAGGACCATCCCCTACCTCGTTATAGTCGTTGACGAGCTTGCAGACCTGATCCTCTCGGCGAGGCAGGCAATAGAGGTCCCGATAATCAAGCTCGCCGCCAAGGCGCGGGCCGCCGGCATCCACCTGGTCCTTGCCACGCAGCGTCCCTCGGTTGACGTTGTAACCGGCCTCATCAAGACCAACTTCCCATCCAGGCTGGCCTTCAGGGTTGCCCAAAAGGTCGATTCAAGGACGATACTGGACCAAAACGGCGCCGAGACTCTTCTGGGCAAGGGGGACATGCTCTTCCTGACGCCGGGAGCGCCTGGCCTCATCCGCCTGCACGGCGCTTTCATCTCTGAGCGGGAGATCGAGAGGATCGTCAGGCATCTGAAGATGCAGCCAGCACCGGTGCGCGAGAGCTCCATCTTCGACGAGGTGCAGTCGGAGGAGGCGATCGATTTTGAGGGCACGGACGATCCACATTACAGGACGGCGGTGGAGATAGTCGTCCGCTCCAAATACGCCTCGATCTCACTGCTGCAACGTAAGCTCAAGATTGGCCACAGCCGCGCGGCGCGCTATATTGACATGATGGAACAGCAGGGCATAGTGGGACCGTTCAGGGGGAGCAAGCCTCGCGAGGTGCTGGTTGAGGAGGTGAACTTCTGAGTGGAGGCATCTTTTGCGGCACACCAAGGAGGTCTTGGCTACCCCAAGTGCTCATAATCGTTACGAACCTTTGCAGCTGTTTTTTGGCGCCGGCCTTACGGTTGGAGGCACTGCTTGAGCCGCGTTGCTCAAAGCCGATAGGATCAGGCCAGCAATATCTTTTGGAGGATAGTGTTTGAAAGTTGCTCTTATTTCGCCATATTCGGATATATTCTCGCCTGGGGTTCGGAGCATCTCCGCGTATCTGCGCGCTGGGGGCGTTGAGACGAGGCTGATCTTCCTGCCGAATCTCTACGTCAAGCACGTGATCCAGGAGTTCCTCGAGCCGTATAGCCCCGAGCTCCTCGAGGGGGTAACAGCGCTGTGCCAGGACGTCGATATGGTCGGCATCTCTCTGATGACGAACCTCTTTCGCCGCGCAGTCCAGTTGACGTCGTATCTTAGAGAGCAGCTTTCAGCGCCCATCGTTTGGGGCGGGATACACCCCACGGTGCGGCCGGAGGAGTGCGCCGGGCACGCGGACATAGTGGTTGTTGGAGAGGGTGAGGAGACGATGCTGGAGCTAGCCCAGCGCATCGCTGGCGCAGAACCTTACGACGACGTTAGAAACGTCTGCCTCAAGAGCAACGGTGAGATAAGAAGGAACCCAGTGAGGCCGCTGATTCGCGACCTGGACCGGATCCCTCCGCCCGACTTTGACAACCCAGAGTATTTCGTCTTTGACCCGGATGCGCATAAGTTCGTGATCCCCGATCTGAAGTTGCTGAAGAGGCTTCACGGCAAAGGGCCGCTTCACACGACGGGCGAGCTCAACTACCAGACGATCACTACGCGGGGCTGCCCCTTCAACTGCGCATTCTGTGGTAACAGTGCCCTGATAAATCTCTATGGGCGAAAGGGCTATCTCAGGCGACGGAGCGTCGATAGCGTCATCTCCGAACTCGTGGCTGTCAAAAGGCGATACGACTTCATCAACCGGATATGTTTCTTCGATGATTCGTTTCTCGCCGGCACGACGAGAGATATCCGGCAATTCGCTGCTCAGTATAAAGATAAGGTTGCGCTGCCGCTTTTCTGTCTCGCAAGCCCGACCAACATAACGCCGGAGAAGCTCGAGGTGCTGGTTGATGCTGGCCTCAGTGCCCTCCAGGTGGGTATTCAGAGTGGCAGCGCCAGCATCAATGCGCTCTACAATCGGACGGTTACGAACGAGGATGTGCTCCGGGTTGCAGAGTTGATACACACGTATGCAGGTCGGCTTCACCCGCTCTACGACGTGATAGTTGATAACCCCTATGAGACGGTTCAGGACGGTATCGACACGGTCAAGCTGTTGATGCAGCTGAAAAAGCCGTTTACGATACAGGTTTTTTCACTCACGCTATTCCCAGGCACCGAGCTCTACGAGCGGGCGAGCCGAGATGGCCTAATCAAGGATGAGGTGAAGGATATTTACAACAAGTTCTACATGCAGCGACAGGGCAGGTATCCAACAATTCTGATGGCGCTGTTCAACCGGGGCGCCCCAAGGTCCCTGATCAGGTTCCTGACCTCCAAGTGGGTGGTGAAGCTTTTGTCAGGTGTCTGGATGAGGCCGTTTTATAGGCTTCTTTATATTCTTAATGAGAAGACGATTCTTGCCAAGAACAGAATCTTGCCCCGAGCTGGCTGAATGGGAGATTGAGCCGCTAGTTGCGGGCGACGAGCTACAGCTCGCGGGCCCGGCTCCGAGGGTTACTCTGGTATCTCCTTACGGGGACATATCGTCGGTTGGTCTGAGGCTAGTGGCATCTTGCCTCAAGCGCGCGGGATTCGATGTGAGAATGATCTTCTTGCCTATTTTGGGTCTCGAGAGTCGAGGTGATGTCCCTTCTAACGCCTACTTCTACCCCAAACAGGTTCTCGAGCAGATCGCTCAGCACTGCATCGGCTCCCTCTTCATCGGCATCTCGTTCATGAGCAACTATTACGACAGGGTGAGGCAGTTGTGCCGTTTCCTGCGGGATAATCTCGGGATACCTGTCGTCCTGGGCGGCGTTCACCCCACGCTAATGCCGGATGAATGTGCGCCCTTCGCCGACTACCTATGTATCGGTGAGGGTGAGGAGGCGGCGGTAGAGCTGGCTCTACAGCTGGCACAGGATAGGGAGCACAAGCCGATCAAGAACATCTGGCCGACCAGCGACGGGGTGCCGATCCGAGGCCCGCTTAGGCCCCTCGTGCACAACCTCGACCTGCTCCCGTTTCCAGATTACGACCTGCTCGACGATTACGTGCTCCTGGGAGACGAGCTCGTGAGGATGACACCGGACCTCTTGCGGTTCTTTCTCAGAGAAGGTCCCGTTAAGTCCGTCACCGGAACCGCTTACTATATAATGTTGACCAGCCGTGGCTGTAAGTTCAACTGCACATATTGCTGCAACACGGCCTTGAAGAAGAAATTTCCGAATCAGCCGTGGCTGAGGTATCGCTCGCCGGAGAATATCGTTGAAGAGATAACTAAGGCGATGGAGAGAATGCCTTTCATAGGCTCTATATTCTTCTGCGACGATTCGTTTCTCGACCGTAATATCTCGGAGCTCGACCGGTTCGCCAGTCTTTACAGGGAACAAGTGAAACTCCCCTTTTTCTGCCTGGGCACGCCATACGGCGTAACAGAGGAGAAGATGAAGATTCTGACTGACGCGGGGATGCGATACATTCAGATAGGCATTCAGACCGGCAGCCCGCGAACCACGAGGCTTTACAGGCGGAACATCTCGAACGACAGGCTGCTCACCGTAACCGATCTCATTCACAAGTTCTCCGACCGGATGCTGCCGCCCCGCTACGACGTCATAGTCGATAATCCATTGGAGACGAGCGAGGATGTCGCTGAGACCGTGAGGCTGATTTCGCGGATCAAGAGGCCGTATTTCATCCAGTATTTCTGCCTGACGCTGCTGCCAGGGACGGAGCTTCTAGATGTTGCGAAGGAGGCTGGCATGATAACCGACATGATTACCCAGGTCTATCGCAAGCAGCTCTTCTACAAGAGGAAGACCTACCTGAACAGTCTGCTGTATCTTTTTAACACACCCATTCCTCCCATCCTGATAAGGCATCTCGCGGCGAGGCCATTCAGATTTCTTTTTGACAGGCGCTGGTTTGAGCTGATAATAGGTCTGGTTGTCAGAATTAGGAAACGGATTCTTGGTGCGCCGAGCGAGGGCATCAGTGGGCTGTTCTGTAGTCGGTCATAGGTTGCTTGGAGGTGGGAGTTGCATTGCCCAAGGGATGTCTGGAGCATGAGAAGAGGATGGTGTTTTCAAAGGAGGGAGAGCCGGGGCGTCACATTCCCTGTCGAGCTAGCCGGGATATGTCCTCCAAACGGCTCTTGGCTAAAGGACCCCTCGCACTGAACATCTAGCCGGGTTTTTTGAAATGAAAGTAACTCTTATTTCACCGTATCTCGACGTTCTCGCCCTGGGGATTCGTGGCATCTCGTCCTTCTTAAAGGCGAACGGCGTTGAGTGCGAACTGATCTTTCTGCCCGACCACGAGGCGCTTCTGGCCGAGAAACCTCATTTTGAGTACCGCTACCCCGATAGCCTGATGGATGATGTTGTGCAGGCGTGCTCGGGCTCGGACCTGGTCGGCGTTTCTGTGATGAGCAATTACTTTGACCGATCAGTGCAGATAACAAGTGCCATCAAAAAGGGACTTGGCGTGCCGGTCATTTGGGGCGGGATTCATCCCACCGTGATTCCCGAAGATTGCCTCAACTACTGCGATATTGTCTGCGTGGGCGAGGGTGAGTATCCGACGCTGAATCTCGTTCGTGCGATGGAGCGTGGCATGGACTACCGAGAGATAAGAGGTCTTTGGTTCAAGGATAACGGCAAAGTCATAAAGAACCCGCTGGAACCTTTGATACTCGATCTGGACAGCCTCCCTTTTCAGGATTTCGACTACGAGGACCATTACACGATCGCCGGGGACAGAAAGCACCTTGTGCGGATGGATTACGAGGTCCAGAAGGACCTGTTCGTGAACGGGTTGCGGCTGGGCGAGGGTCTTTGCTTCTACCAGACGATGACAACCCGGGGGTGCCCCCATGCCTGTTCGTATTGCTGCAATTTCGCGTTCAGGAAGCTCTTCCCGGGCCAGCAGATTCTGCGGCATCGAAGCATTGAGAACGTTATGCAGGAGCTCGAGCAGGTCAAGGAGAGGATGCCATACATCGAGCTGATAGCGTTCTCGGACGATTCGCTGACGGCGGTTTCGGAGGCGTCGATGAGGGATTTTTGCGAGGAATACAAGCGACGGATTGACATGCCTTTCTTCGCACTCGTGAGCCCACCGACACTCTCGGAGAAGAAGTGTGAGTATCTGGTTGATGCCGGGATGCACGTCGTTGAGATGGGGATACAATCTGGGAGCGAGCGGACAAACCGGATGTATCGTCGGGTTATCCCGAGCGAGCAGGTGTATCTTGCGGCGAAGATTCTTAATCGGCACAAGGACAGGATATTTCCCCCGGTTTACGACGTGATTTTGGACAATCCTTATGAGGAGCGTGAAGACGTCTTGAAGACCGTCAGGCTGCTGTTGAGGCTCCCTCGTCCGTACATTATTCAGTTTTTCTCGCTGACATTCTATCCCGGAACCGAGCTATGGGACAGGGCAAGAGAAGATGGTCTAATAGGGGATGCGATTGAAAACGTCTATCGAAAATACTACCACGAGTTCGAGAAATCGTTCCTCAACTTCCTTGTCCTTGCGCTACACCATCGTGCTCCCAGGCCGCTAATACGTTTCCTCTCCCAGTCCTGGTTGGCCGCAATACTCGACAGCAGACTGCTGCGTCCGTTCTGGAGGCTGGCCTACAGGACTCTTGTCAAGCTGAAGCACCTACTCAGCAGAGGGCGTGAAACTTACAAGCCCCAGCTGACCTCATAACGTTCTAACGAAGAGCTTGCCGGGAAGCTCCTTGGCGAGGCCCTTCAGTTCCAGGTTGAACAGGCCCATGCCTATTATCTGCTGCGGCAGAGCGGTTGCGAGCGTTATCTCGTCGATGTGTAGCGGCTCCTGCGATAGCGTCTGGTAGATCTTCCTCTCGTCGGGACCGAGCTTGAGCTTTGCCTCAGCCGCCTCCTTGAGCGTCTCCTCGTGCAACATGCCCTTGATCTCTGGCGCTATCTCCTCGACTATGTCTCTGGCAGAAAGCACCGATTTAGCCCCCTGGCGGATCAACAGGTTCGTCCCACGGCTCGTTGGAGCGGTGATGTTGCCGGGCACCGCAAAGACCTCTCGCCCTTGCTCAAGCGCAAGCCGTGCAGTGATTAGTGCACCGCTTTGGGCCGGCGCCTCAACCACGACTGTGCCGAGCGCAAGGCCGCTGATGATGCGATTGCGGACGGGGAAGTTCCGCGGAACCGGTGGGACTCCTGCGGGGAGCTCGCTTATCACCGCCCCCGAAGCTGCT
This sequence comes from Candidatus Coatesiibacteriota bacterium, assembly GCA_003647755.1. Taxonomy (GTDB): domain Bacteria; phylum B130-G9; class B130-G9; order B130-G9; family B130-G9; genus B130-G9. The sequence goes on along the minus strand of QMNL01000037.1, from coordinate 2,055 downwards.
ATCTTGTTGGCCAGCTCAGCATGCTCCGGCGGATAGATGTTGTCGAGCCCGGTGCCAAGCACGGCGATGGTTCTCCCCTTGCCCATGAGCGCACCTCTGTGGGCGTAGCTATCGATCCCCCTCGCCAGCCCGCTCACGACCGTCAGGCCCATTGACGCCAGCTCCATACCGAGGCTCTGAGCAGCCTGTTGGCCGTAATGCGTGCAATTCCTCGTGCCGACGATCGCGATGGCGAAACTGTCCTTGGCCTCGAGTGTGCCGCGCACGTAAAGCAGCCCCGGTGGGTCTGGGATATGCCTGAGATTCTCCGGATAATCCGGGCTCTTCAGCGGGACGATCTTCAGGCCAAGCCGTGCAATTATCTCCCTCTCTTTCTGAAGTTCAGCGCTTTCGGGCGCCCTTCTGATGGCCGAGGCCAGCTCGCGGGTTACGCCCCTCACCTGACAGAGATCTCGCCAAGAAGCATTGAAGATCGAGCCGATGTCATCGAACGCGGCTACAAGGTTCCTGAATGTCGCTCGTCTTTCCCCGAGTGCAAGAGCCAGTGCAACCCAGAGAAGTTCATCTGTCATTTTGCTCAACTCGATCTCTCAGATTAGGGCCCCTTCAACTGTCTTCCAGCGTGATGATCTCGTATTCCTTTCTGCCGAGGCCGAGGTGAGCTGCCTCGTCTATCCCGACCTGCGGGTCCGGCCTGTGCAGGTCAGTAAGCAGCTTGCCTCCCGGCTTCAGGTCCAGGTCTGAAGCGAGGGAGTCTGGCAACGGTGTGGCGGCATTGACCATGTCGAGCGACGCCTGGTCAACAGCGACAGGATCGTCCCCAAGCAAGATGCCGATGTCCTGAGCGACCGGAACGTCCGCACCGGGCATGCAATCGCACTCGGGCTGGATGTCGAGCATGAAATTGATGTAGATGATTTTCCTCTCCTGAAAGGTTGACAAGACCGCTTTTGCGCCCTCCATAAGTCTCTTTTGGAACTCATCCTGGTTGATCGGATCCACAAGCGCTCCTGTCTCGCAGACGCGCGCACACCTCCCACAGCCCCAGCAGAGTTCCTCATCGATCTTGAGCCTCTTCCCCTCGAACCGCATCGCGCTGCGGGGGCAGACATTTACACAGGCCATGCAAAAGGTGCACTTGCTGCTGTCCCAGCTCATTCGCTCGGGTGTCGTCATGTGTATCGCGCCTCGTCCCATCCCCTTGCGTGATCTGTGGCGGGCGCTAACGCCGCCCATGGACAGGTGTTTCAGGGCACCTCCAAAGCCGGACTGGACGTGTCCCTTGAAATGCGACAGAAGCACCATCGCAGAGACGTCATGGATTACCGAGGCGACAGCTATCTGACCCATCAAGGAGCCAGAATCAACCAAAATGTTGTCGTTGCCGAATAGTCCGTCGCCAAGGACAAGGGGGGCTCCGCAGGTCTCCTGGCTGATGCCGTTGTAGTTGGCTACGTGCAGGTAATCTAGGCCCGGAATGCGCACCGTTTCCGTGATAAAGGGGTCTCCACCGGCAGCCTTGATTCGGTCCACCGTCTTGCGAATGAACGTCGGCCTGATAGGTCTGAATGCTCCCTCCGAGCCCCAGTGAACTTTGACGGCGACCCATTCATTCTTGTCTATGTATTCTTCGAACTTGAAATTATCAAGTATCCGCTCGAATTTGCCGGGCAGGCTGTCCTCATACAGCCATTTGGTGTTTCTTGCGGATATAAAATAGAGTCTGGATTTGGCCATTCTCGCTCCCAGATTCGTGTTCCCAACGGAAGAGTTTTGTCATCGATGTTACGATTCTAATTGTTGCAGAATTGTATTGCGGAGGCACACCAAGTTCAACGCTGAACTCCAACCGGGTCTGACCTCAGATTGTAGGTGATGTGTCGGCTATCCTTTAAGCGGCACATAGCTCGCATCCAGGCTGGGGTCCCGATGCGGATGAGCTGGACACTACGTCATCGCCCGACTTCAGTCGCGGCGATGCGAGAAGGCCATCGTGATCCTACGCCCGAATTCATTCGGGCGGGCCTGGGGCACGGGAGCACCTTCCTCCTTTAC
>QMNL01000036.1 GCA_003647755.1 Candidatus Coatesiibacteriota bacterium | reverse complement strand
GATTGGCGCAGATGGTTCTAGCCCTTTGGAGTGCGGCGGCTTGACGCCGCTTTCATTTGCGGTGGCTTGACACCGCGCTCCAATAGACGGTTTCATCACTTTCCGAAAGGCGATTGCTGTAGCGATGATTGACATAGGACAGATGTCGCGTCAAGCCGCGACGAGAAAAAGCGGTGTCAAGCCACCGCACTCCAAAGTTACCCAACGGGTGTAACTTACAGACCGATGCCTGCCGAACTCATAGCATCTGCGCAGCGCCCGGCGTGTTCATCCCACCATCTGCCTTGCCATTATTCCTGATTATTGGGATGGCCATCTCCGCTTGACCCGGCTCGCCGCTTGCTATAGCTTGTCTGTGGATCGATGATCGCGGCAGGTCCATTGCTTTCTGCCCGGCATTGGGCGATGAAGCGTAGTATCATGTGTAGTTGTTAAGCCCAGAATAGGCAAACATTAGAACAGGCGAACTGAAAACGTGAAAAAACTCAGCGACGAACGGGTCCTGCTCCTCAACGCCCCGTATTTCAAGAAATTTTCAAGGCCCCAGCGCAGCCCGGCGGTTACTAAGAGCGGGACGCTTTACTATCCAATCTGGCTGGCTCATGCAACCGGCGTCCTCCTGCAGGCAGGCGTTCAGGCCGAGCTGTGGGATGCACCAGCCCGCGGGATGGGTTTTCAGGAGCTTCTCGCCAGGATTGTTGGTTTTGCGCCTCATCTGGTCATAATGGACGTAGTTACGCCAAGCGTGGAGAACGACTTGGGCGTTGCTGCCGCCATAAAAGAGCGTATAAAGACCAAAATCTTCGCCGTAGGCACACACCCATCAGCACTGCCCGAGGAGACTTTGCGCAGCACAGAAGCGCTCGATGGAGTCTGCATCGGTGAATATGATTATACCGTCCTCGATCTTGCCAGATGGGTCGCGGGCGAGCTTGCGCTCAGCGAGATACCGGGCATCGCCTGTTTGGAGGACGGCCAGGTCGTGCGGACCGGGCCCAGAGCGCCGATCGAAGACCTAGACCAATTGCCTTTCGTTGCACCCATCTACAGGAAATTTCTGCGGATTAAGGATTATTTCAACCCAAACGCCCTCTATCCGATGGTAACGATCAACTCAGGCCGCGGCTGTCCAAATGGCTGCACATTCTGCGTATATCCCCAGACCATGCACGGGAGGCGCTATCGCTTCCGCTCGCCCGAGAACGTCATCGAGGAGATGGAGTATGTAATCACGCACTTTCCCAGGGCGAGGTCCATATTCTTCGAGGACGACACCCTTCCTGCAAACAAGGACCGCTGCATCGAGTTCTGTGAGCTGGTCCAAAAACGCGGCATCAAAATCCCATGGACCGCCAATTGCCGGGTTGATGTTGACTACGAGACCTTGCGGGCAATGAGGCAAGCTGGGTGCCGGATGGTTTGTGTTGGTTTCGAGAGCGGGGAGCAGTCCCTGCTAGATGCTATCCACAAGGGCACGACGGTGGAGATGATGCACCAGTTCGCCCACGACGCCAGAAGAGCGGGGATACTTGTGCATGGCTGCTTCATGGTCGGCCTTCCGGGGGAGACGCCCGAGACAATGCAGAAGACGCTCGATATAGCCATCGCGCTCTCGCCTGACACCGCACAGTTCTATCCGGTAATGGTCTATCCCGGAACGGAGATGTACGAGCAGTACATGCGAGATGGCCTTCTGACCGCCAGGAAGTATTCGGACTGGCTAACCAGCGAGGGTCTGCACAACTGCGTTGTCAGGACGAGCGAGTTCTCGGGTGAGGAGCTCGTTAGGTGGTGCGATGAGGCGCGGAAGAGATTCTATCTTCGCCCCGGCTACATCGCTCGCAAGGCCCTTCAAATGGTGCGTCATCCGAGCGAGATAAGCCGCACAAAAAAGGCGGCCAAGACTTTCTTTAGATACCTTTTCAGGGGCTCGTTCAGGGGAAAGGAAGCCGATCGCTGAGACAGGCGGCGTTGCCGGGCTGGTGTTTGGACAGCTACATCTCTGGGGCTCGCCGATTTCCCGCCCTGAACGCGCTTCTCATAGTCTCCACAACTTCACGCGCCAGACCCTGTCACGCGCTGGGCCTTAAGGCGGGAGCGTAGATAAGACCTCCCTGACCCGCCGCGCTCGAGGGCCGCTCGGCTCAAGCTTCAGAAATTTTCTCCACATCTTCTTGCACGGCCCGATCTCCCTCTTCTGGAGGTAGATCGCCCCGAGGTCAAAGTAGGCGCTTGCATAGTTGGGGTCAATCCTGAGCGCAGCCTCATACTGGGGAATTGCCAGCTCGTATCTGCGCATCTGCGCAAACGTGGAGCCCAGGTTCACGCGAGCCGCGAGGAAGTTGGGATCGATCTTCGCCGCTTTGCGGAATTGCTCGATTGCCCTGCTGATCTCCCCGCTCCGCTTGTAGGCGGTGCCCAGGTTGTTGTGAAGCTCCTTGGAGTTCGGGTCGATCGCAAGGGCTGCCTTGTACTCTGCGATTGCGCGTTCGTATTGTCCCATCGCGGCAAAAGTAACGCCCAGGTTCAACCTCGGCGCAAGGTAGTCGGGCTTGGCTCGTATCGCCTTCCTGAAAGCCTCGATGGCTTGCTCAGAATCGCCCTTTCGCCTGTATGCCTGCCCCAAGTTGTTCAGGACCTCGGCGGGATTGCTAGCGCTTTTCAAAGCGAGCTTATAGTTCAGGATCGCCTGATCGATTCTGCCGACTGCGCTGAGCGCATTGCCGAGGTTATATGCGTAAACACTCTCTCGAGGCTTGGCGGCAAGCGCCGCGCTAAATGCCTCTATCGCCTTCTCGTTCTGGCCAGACCTCCTGAAGAGAACACCGAGCTGGTTGCTGTAATCCGCATCGCTGGGATCGAGCCTGCGGGCAGCAGCGAACTCCCGGATTGCGTCATCGATCATCCCGGCCTCGGCGTATTGATCGCCGACCTGCGCACGTATGAAATCGACCTGGCGGCCCGCTCGGGAACTTTCGAGGAGCTCCTCTCGCCACCGGCCCTTATCTCCACACTCAAGATAGTGCTTCGCAAGGTGGAAGTGGTAGCTGGCCGCTATCTCCTGGGAGAGAATCCGCTTGAATATCCTCTCATCGTCGACGCCGTCCAGGGAGTAAAGCGCCCAGCAGACAGCATCGCTGAGCCAAGAGCTATCGCCCAACACCTGAAGGACACCCACCGGCGTTAGCTCCTTCGCCCGTGCCCCAAGCTCATCGTCGGGCGCAAAACCAAAAAAACACGTCCGGAACGACCGACAGACCTCTTCAATCCTCGGCAACCCCCCAGCGGTCCTGAAGCCAGCGAATGACTTCAGCGGGACCGCGATCTCTCCGTAAGCATCATAGAGCGAGACGTCAGGCCGAACGCCCTCTACAGATTGCAGATACAGCAGGCCGAATATCTGGTTGTCGCCCTTGGCGAACAGGGCGGCGTGATGAGGCAGCGGTGAGAGCAGGTTCCGTGCGTATTGATACTCCAGAAGGTCCTCGGAGCGATCGTTCGCGTGATAGTTTGTGAAAATCCCGGATAGAACAACAAGGAAAGACATAGTAACCGCAAGGTGAGGGAGCTTTTGCATGAACCGCACAAGGCCCGCTACAAACAGCAGCACCAGCGCAAGATAAGATGGGTAGCCAAAGCCGGTCGCCTGAAGCGGGACGACGTTGGCGAACTGGATATAGATGACGTTGAAGCCCACTGCCAGGGCGGCCGCGGCCACCAACCTGCGCTTCCGCCTAATGGACCACAGTCCCCACAGCGCAATGGCGATGAAGATGGCGGATGCTGGCCCATATTGAGTCGTGAGCAGTTGGGCAATGGAGGCAAATCGGTCCAGCGGGGCCTGGTAGCCCTCAGTGAACATGGCCTTGCCTCGGTGCTCGGCTGCGCCCACGTGGTAGATGACACCTGCAAGCGTGTCGGGGTGGCTCCAGTTGATTGACGGCGAGGTTGATGCACGGATGGGCAGGTATATGTAGCAGGAAAGGCCGAGGATAATCAGAGCGAGAGCGACGAAGGCAATCTTCGCATCCCGAATGTTCTTATTGCCCCACAATAGGCACACGATCGCCGGAACCATCATGACCAGCGATACGTGGTTGCCCAGCGACAGCCCAAAAATAAACGAGGCGCAGTAAAGCCACCGGACGTCATTGCCGGTAAGAAAGCGCGTGAGAGTATATCCCAGCACCGAGAGTGATAGCAGATAGAGCGTATAGACCTCAGCGTCCGTCGCCTGCCACCAGACCGTGGCCGAGATGGACAAGAGCAGCGCCGCCATCGTTGCGGCAACAAGGTGTCGGAGCAGGTGATAGACCGTGATGAACAGGAAGGCGGATGCCAGCACGGTGCATAGCGCAGAGAGGAGGTTGACACGGAACGCCGCGTTCCCCAGGCCCAGGAACTCCGCCAGCCGACCCAAAAGTGAATAGACCGGATAGCCGGGGTTGTGGGGTATGCCCAGCGACCATGCAGAAACTAGGAGTTCGCCACTATCGCCCGTGTGAACGGAGGTTGAGAGCGTCGAAAGGAGAACCGCGAACGATAGAGAGCAGGCAAGAAACAGTGCAAGCGGGGCGAGGCGGTCGTTGTCGGACACAGCGTAAACACCTGTCAATGCCTCATTGAACCCGATAGATCACGGCCAGACAGGTGGCTACAAGGGTGCCATCATCTCTCCGCGCCTCAACCGCTACTTCAACGATGCGACCGCGCTGGCGGAGCAGCCTGCCGCGGAACTCAAGTCTCTGGCCCACCAGCGCTGGCTTGACATATCGAACATCAAGCCTGCCGGTCACCCCCCTTATGACCATACGGCTGGCGAGCTTCGCGGCCGTCTCGTCCATAACAACGGCAATTATCCCCCCGTGGACGATACCCTCCCACCCCTCGTGGCTCTTCTCTGGGACGAAGTAGGTCCAGGCCTCGTCACCCTCGTCTGAGTACTCGAACGAGAGGTGAAGGCCGTGCGGGTTCTTCTCACCACAGCCAAAGCAGAAATCGTCGTTAGTAAGATCCATCAACGCTGACTCCCCACGTCGCTATCACAGATTCCTTGCTCCCTCTCAATATAACTAGCTTTCTTGTGCTGTCAATTCCCGCTGACAGGAGACCTAACGCCGACCGTTGCTGTCGAGGCACGTTGCACCATGCCGTTCGTGAACGAGTCTGAGCCAAGCTCTCCACCCTTGAGCTTGCCTGCGGGGCCATCGTGGCTCAGCCTGACCTCAACAAGGTGCCTGCCACGTGGCCGAACGGACGCCACGAGCGAAATTGTCCCGCCGGCAAGAGCACGCCTGACGGCCACACACAGACCCTCCACGCTGCCCTTGTATATGACGCTAACCTCGGAAGTGTTCTCCACCTCGGGATCGCCTATCGAGATGCTCTTCTGCACTGCGGCTGACAGGCTGGGCACGCCCTCAAGCACCTTCCTCAGCACTCTTGCCTCGCCGTAATCAGCAACTGCCAAAAACCTCACCAAGAACGGGTCCCCTCGCTCCTCACGACGATGTGCCCACTCGTTCACCCGTATGAATGCCTCGCGGGCGAAAGCATCGGCCGCAAGCGATACTGCCTGTTCCTCCGACTCCTGTTCGTCCACACCATTACCCAATCGATGAACAATAATCATCTGTTTGAAAGCTCGGCCTGAGGCCGCCTCGAGCACGTATCCCGAGACAGTCGCCCTGAACAGGTAGGGCCTCTCAAGGTCCCCGCCGAACCCCATCTTCAGCGTCTTGCACGAGAAGGTAATGACGACAGCGGCCTGATAGCTAAGGCCCATCCGTGCGGCAGCGGCCCTGGCCGTGCTGGATTTCGCCTGCTGGTGTGCAGTCCAATGGATAGCCTGATTGAATCGCGGGTTGACCAGCGGCACCCCACGCTTCTCCAAACTGGCCGTGAGCCTCTTGAACACGGCGTAGTTCACGCCCCACGGCGAGGCGAGGCTAGGGTCGATCAGGACCAGGACCCGAGGCAGGACGGCAGCGATCGTCGAGGCCGTTGATGCAATGCCCACGCCGGCGGTCGTAGATATGCTAGCGCCGCTCGCTGGGACATCGCCACCCAGAGCCGCCGAATCCCGCGCAAGAAGCCCTACCTCCCGGGATTGCCAGTCGCTCCCCTTCCCCAGATGAGGCTTTAGTCCCGAATCCGCCGCCGGGCTAATGCTCGCCGCCCAAAAAAAACCGAGAAGAACACAAGTGGAGGCAATGAGGTAGCCCCCGCTTGCCAACGCACGTTTAGGGAACATCCAGACCCCTAATTGCCGCCCACATTCGCCGGAGGGGCGTGGTAGTTCTTAATCAGGTGAGCCACTACCTCGGCGTAGGCCTTTGCACTGGAGATAATCCCGTTGAGGCAAGCCTTTTCAAAACCCTCGCCCGATGCACCATCGTGCTCCACATCCTCCTCGTGCAGAATCCTCCCCGATGCAATCTCGATGATCTTGCCTGTGAACTTGCACCCGCATTTCTGCTGAGCAGCATCTACGCTGTTCAGCTTCGGAACATCCTGGAAGGAGACGATAATCGCAAGCTGAGCTCGCAAGGTCCTGACACCAGCTTTGACCTCATAAACGTCGTCCCATCCCGACGCCGCAAACGCATCCAGCCCCTTTGACTGTAAATCCGCAACCAGCGCCTTAAGCCCGTCCTGCGAATGGATGCTCGGCAAGTAGGCATCAGCATCAAGCATCACCGCCAAAACAACGGGTCCAAAGCTCGGTTCGTCGTGTTTGGCGCCAACGTTTGGCTTCAACGCTGGAGGCTGTGCAAATGTTACCCTCTCCTCCTTCACCTCTTTCACACAACCAGCAAGAAACGCAAGCCCCACTATTATGAGGAGCCCGAAAGCAAAATGTAACCTAAACAACCGCATCAAAACTCCTACCACACCATCACCATTTCAGAACTTGCCAAGCAGCAACACTCCTGACCAAAGTACTGTTCTGACGCCGCACTGTCAAGAGCGCTGACTGCGCCCCAGTAATCACATTGAGGTAGCTGGTTGTAGCCCTTTGGAGTGCGGCGGCTTGACGCCGCTTTTCTCGTCGCGGCCTGACGCGACATCGATTCTATGTCAATCATCGCTGGAGCAATCGCTTTTCGGAAAGACATGAGACTGTCTATTGGAGCGCGGTGTCAAGCCACCGCAAACGAAAGCGGCGTCAAGCCGCCGCACTCCAAAGTCACTCCACGGGTGTAACTTACAGACCGATGCCTGCCCAACTAATAGCCTCTGCGCACCGGCAAAGCGTGTTCATCCCACTATCTGCGTTGCCATTAATCTGATTATTGAGGCGCGCTCAGTGACGAATCTGAGGCAGGGAACGTCCCCTCGTGTTTCCCTCGGACGTTCCTTCGGTTGGAGGATGCACCATTTCAACCTGTGAAATCAGCCTGATGTGTGGACCGGCGGACTTTGAGGTGATGGTCTGAGGATGAGTTCAGACCACGGCGCTACTGCGTGGTCTCGTCTGAAGCTCCAAAGCACAGGCCATAATAGAGAGAGGGGGCAGGAGAATCCCGCCCCCTCAGCCGCCATCTAGGCACGACCGCGCTATTGCGCAGAGCCAAGATGGCTTCCAATCACATTAGCACTTAACTGAGCCGCCAAAGCCCGTGCAAGAGATGCTCGGACCAAGCGCAGCCGTCAGCATGGCGTTGTCCAGCGTTACTACCTTCGGCGCCTCGTAGGTGCTCTTCGTGTTCATCATTCCCTCCCTCCTATCGAAGCGCTGACAGCTGAAAGTTGCCTGTTCGCAGTCGGCAGTTCCAGCAAAATGAGATTGACTGGCACCCTCGCCGAAACAGGCCCGTGTGCGGTCCACTTTCCGCTGGTATCGATGTCAACCAACCAGTAGTAGTAGCTCGCACCAGGAGCAACACTCGCGTCGATGAACGAGTACGTAGCGCCTCCGACAGCATCGCCGTTCGCAGCAATGAACCCGCTCACCTTGTGGCAGGCACTTGCGGGATTGTCGCAGCGATACACCATGAACCCGGCGTTGTCGATCTCGGTCGCTGTCTCCCACGTCAGAACCACCTTGCCGTTACCAGCCTCGGCCGTGAACGACGAAAGCTTAATGTAGGAACCACCATACTTCTTGTAGTGGTAGCCCATATCGACTTGATTGTTGTCAATGATGGGATGGCCTGACCCGGTCTGTGAATCGGTGGACCACTTAGGGTTAGAGCCGGCGGTCCCGTCGCCAAATTTGTCCGCATCATAGCCGTGTCCGGTGCCGGCGTTGACACACGGGCTATTCGTCTGGTCGAGGAAGTAACCATCGCATGGCATACCATCACCACCAAGCGACTTCCAAAGTGGGTTCTTGTCCCAGTTCCCGTGGCCTGCATTGTACTCACTGTCATCGGCTGTGTCGATGCATGAGTAGGTGATGTTCAGGGTCTGGTTGTTTGATGTCAGCACGTCGTCCAGGTCCGCGGGGCCGTTGCCCCAGATAATGTTGTTCTTACCATTGACACCGCAGGTGTCCTCCGCGAAGAGCCCAACGTATCCGTTGTATGCGATGGTGTTGTTATCCAGGGTAACGTTAGCGCATCCACCGTCACCGATGCCGACCTGGACGCCACCAGCATCGCTTCCGCCGTCAGTGTTATGGAACATCAGGTTGTTGAACAGCCAGGTGCCGTCGCCAGCGGTATCGGTATCCGTGACGTACACAGCTCCACCACTGTAGCCTGAGGTGTTCTCATACAAGCAGTTGTCTCGGATGACTAGAGGGCTCGCAGCGCCAGTCTCCCCGTCCCCATCCCCATCCGTGGGTGCCTTGACATAGATCCCGCCACCTTGGCTATTGGTTGCATCATTTGCCCAGATGACGTTCTGGTCGATCAGACCCGAACTGCTCGCGATGTATATCCCGCCACCCGACACCGAGGCGGTGTTATCGTGGATCTCGCAGTCCATGATCGTGATGTTCTGGCAATTATTGATGTAGATACCGCCACCGTTAGTTGCCGTGGTACCGTTACAGATCTCCAGGAACTTGATAGTGACACCCGTTCTGTTCTCACACGTGAAAACGCGCCCAGTATGCTCCGCGTCAATAACCTTCGCCAGAGCAGGCGAACCGATGCCCACAATAGTGAGGTTGTTCTTCGGTATCACGAGCGGGAACGACTCACCATTATTCGTTTGGTCGTAGTTGAACGTTCCAGGCATCACGTTGATCGTGTCGCCATCATTCACACTGGCGAGCGCGTGCGTTAGCGTCTTCCACGCTGTCCCAGGAGACGTCCCAGCGTTGCTATCGCTGCCTGACCCAGCTTTGACGTAGTAGTCAGTAGCATTCGCTACACCGAAGGCCACCAACGTCAACGCCACAAAAACAATAGTTAGTAGAAGCTGTTTTCGTATCAACTCCTTCTCCAATCCTCATTTAATTTTGGTTCGATTACGTATAAATCAGAACCGTGAGTTGTATCCTTAATGCAATCACCTCCATTCCCTGTTGGTGATGGCGACGCGGTGCACAATCTCGCGTCGCACCTTGCACCCTTTGACGCCAAACTCTCTGTTCCATTCCCTTGCGCATCACATCCTCTCGCCATTAGACAATGCTCGATTGG
>QMNL01000035.1 GCA_003647755.1 Candidatus Coatesiibacteriota bacterium | reverse complement strand
GTCCAGGAGCGTGGCATCAAGAGGTTTACGTTTACATTGGGCCTCAAGACTCTATTCTATACCGATACAGAGATCAGTTATCCAGCCATCTATGGTAACGCCAATGATTTTCATGTGTATTACGATGGGCAGTTGTTTGGGCCAGTTCTGAGCATTCAGGTAGCTAATACTGAGACGTTCTGGGACAACTTCGAGTTGCTGATCTCCAGCTATTTTGGCACGCTTGATGCCTACGATTCGTCGGGGCTACCCAAGAGTGCCTCATCGTCGGACATGAAGCTGAAGTTAGCTAACGTAAAAGCTGCCCTCTGCTACCGTATTATTCCGCATTTTTTGGTCTTTGCTGATTTTATATATAAGAAATACCAGTTTAAGAGCGGCCATGCCCAGTGGCCCAGTAAAATGCCCGACACTGATGAGTTGTATGGCGGTGGGGTTGGCGCTAAGGCAGGCCTTCCACTGGGCAAAAGCGGCGTGTTCCTTTGGGCGTCAGGGGAGATTATGCCCTATGCTGCCTACGAGTACGACGACAGCAGCGCATGGGGTGCGACGGCCGCAGGTGGACTGGGTTACTCGGTTGAGGGTGGCGACTGGCTTCCGATGTCGCTCACTGTAACTGTTGGCTATTATTATACAAAGGTTGATTCGGACGGATATTTTGACGAACAGACCGACGCTGGGTCGGCTGATGTTGTAGTTTCTTGGTAGTGAGGACATTTGATCGATATCGAGTGCTTGCAGGCACCGATTTCCAATAACGGAGGAATTCAAGCATGAGGCGCAGTCCGCTTGTAACTTTGCTCCTTGTAGTTGGGTTTGCGGCCCTAAGTGTGACCGTTTGGAACCTTAGCGGTTGCAGCAAAGGAGGAGGAGGAGGGGGAGGTTCGGATGTTGGACCGGAAGGAGCTACTCTCGAGCTCACTGCTAGCTCCAGTCAGGCCGAGGTCTTTAGAAACATCGAGCTCACTGCAACTCTCAAAGATGCCTACAACATGCCTGTCGCGGACGAGAGAATCGTCTTCAAACTGGTGAGCAAGTCGCAGACTTCGGCTACGCGTTCTCTCCTTTCGCGTGGGCTATTGTCCAGCAGATCATTCTCGCGAGGGCGATCTGTCCTAAACCAACAGCGCACCGTTGTGTCACAGACTACCGTGCCCAGGGCCTCTGCAAGCAGGATGCCCGGGCCTCCGGGACCAGACTTGACATCGGTCAGACAGAGCAAAGCCCCCGGCCTGGCCGGTCCATCTGCTATCCGCGGTGTGCCTCCAGCGCTTTCAGCCCGCTCTGTTAGGTCGCCGGTCCCGTTGGGTGAGGCGGAAGTTACTCTCGACAAATATGAGGCCGGCAGCACATTTGCTGAGAAATCAACGGACGGCATGGGGGGTGTGAGCGTTGTTGTAACGAGTGAGACGCTCATGAACTACGTGATCTTTGCTGCAACACAACACGGTGTGAACAGCAATCAGGTCTCGCTTCAATTCATGCCCAATCCATCTTATCGCTGTAGCCTAACCATCGCCGCTGACCGCACAACTACCACCACTGGTTCTGACAATCCGGTAGTTATTACGGGGAAACTGACCTACAACGAGGAGCCTGTCGTCGGCCAAACACTGCGATTCAGTGCATCTACAACGATGGGCGAGCCCACCGATGATGTCATCTTCAGCCCCAGTAAGATTGGAACCACAAACTCCAGCGGTGAGGTTGTTGTCCAGATATACTCCAATGAGATGGGCACTTATAATATATGTGTGAATGCGGACTATTCCTGTCCCTCTGGTTCGCCTCTGGACACTTCGAGCTCGTGCAAGTACATCGATTTCAGAAAGAACATCTGTAACGTTGAACTGACGGTTGACCCCAACACTGCTCAGGCCAACGGCAGTGACGAGATCACGGCTACTGCTGTTCTTACAATGAACTCCGAGCCTCTCAAGAACGAGCCTCTTATTTTCAGCCTCGATTATGCTAAGGACGCACAGAGTGCTTGGCGAGTCTACTTCACTGAGACCGAGGGTGATTCTCCATATTCTGTCTATACAGACGAGAATGGGACGGCTGTCGTAACAATCAGAAGTTATGGTTATACGGGCGAGTGCACGGTGAAGGTGGAGATGAAGAACCCATGCGACGGTGAGACTGCTGAAGATTCCGCGGACATAATGTTCAAGCCGAATAAGTGCGCCATCACCGTGGTGCCCGACAAGACTGTGGTGAAGGCGGACGGGACCGAGGTGACCGCAACTGCGACGGTCAAGGTGAACGATCAACCCGTGGGCGCGGGTGTTGAGGTGAGGTTTGACGCCTCGCTTACCGGGGTTGAGTTTACAAGCGGGGAGGACAGTTATACGAATAGCTCTGGCGTTGTAACCGCTAAGTTCAGGAGCCTGGGTTATTCGGGGCTTTGCACTATTACTGCGAGAACGACGGACGCTTTCCCGTGCCCAGGCTCAACAGACCTGATTGAGGGCTCTTCTGACGTTACGTTTGAGGCGAATGAGTGCGATCTACAGCTGACGATTGACCCGATGGTGGCCAAGGCCAATGCCTCCGAGGTCAGTGCACTCGCCGTCCTTACGATGAACGGTCAGCCAGTGCCAGACCAATCGATCGTCTTCAAGGCGCTTCTTTCTGGCGTGAAGTTCTCCAAGAGCGGCACAAGCACCGCAAAGCAAGTGACGGATTCAGCCGGTCAGGCGCTCGTGAAGTTTTACAGCGATGGTTCGACAGGGGACTGCCCGATCACGGCTATCACGGAGAGCTACAAATGTCTGGGGACGGACACACAGCCGTCCGCTGAGAAGACGATGCAGTTTGAGTCCGAGGACTATTCAATAGTTCTTACGGCGAAGAGTGACGACCCATATTCCAAGGATGGCTCGAGCGCTGCGGCAGACGGGTTGCGGCAGATACAGCTTACAGCGGTCCTAACAGATAAGAATGGACTACCGGTCGGCGGAGCCAACATCATGTTTGGCTGCGAGAATGGTTGCCTGGAGCATTATGGGTCTCCGGTCGTGACGAACGCTCAGGGCGTGGCCACTACGCGCATGACTACGAGCGTGATGCTGGCTGATGACACGGCAGGGCCGGACGAGCAGGTGAGCATCTGGGCTGACTATGTAGCGGGGAACGGGACGACGCACAGGCAGTCGATCAGTTACAGATTCAGGAAGATACATGTGTCTAGCTTGTCGGCGACGGACTACTCGATCCTCGAGGACGGCTCAGAGAAGACGACCTTGACGGCGAAGGTAACGTGCAGCGATGGTTATCCTGTGGAGGGAGTTGGCGTCGAGTTCGCCAGCCATCTTGGCGTTTTTGAGACAGGGGAGTCGATGATTCTGGTGGGCACTGATAGCCAGGGCAAAGCCTCGGGGACCCTCCGTGGGCACTGTCTGCACGGGCAGTCGACCGAGTCTGCGAGGATTGAGCAAAAGTACTGTGATTTCGGGAACAGCAGTGGCATGGAGCCGCCCGTTTTCTGGACGAGCAAGCACGTTACTTTTGAGGAGGGTGGAGCTGGCTGCTACAGCCTTAAGTTTGATGATACGGTTCCGAAGGATATCTGCTTCAAGCATTTGGGCGAGGATGATGAAGGTGGGCCGTACGACGATAAGTGCCACGGCGATGTTTGGATTTTCCTGTCGAGGTTGGCCGACGGTTCGGCGGTGGCTGGCAAGCAGGTTAGGCTTTACATAGACAGCTTCAGCAACGCCGGGGCGATAGCCTTCCTCAATGGTAACCACAATCTCCAGTCGATAACGGCCACAACGGACGGAGATGGCAGCATTAACGCCTCGTTGGACGTTACCGGTGGTGGCCGCGTCCTGTTGAGAGCACAAACGACAGGTGGCTTCGGGACTATAACCGCAAACACTGCCTATACGTTTGGGGAGCAGTTCTGCGTGCGCATCTCACCGAGTTACGGGGCGGTTAAGGTGGGAGATGTAACTAATTTCACGGCCTGGGGCGGCTGCTCCAAGACATATCATTGGGAGGTGCCGGAAGGTGGGGTGCCGAACTCTGGTGTTACAGGAGAGAATGAGCAGTTCCCCGTGTATTGGTCAACCGAGGGCGAGTATACGGTAAAAGTCTGCGATGATTATGATGACTGTGCGACCGCCTACGTGATGGTTGAGGCGAAAGAACAGCCGTCTCCATCACCATCGGCGACCGGTGGCGGCGGACTGACTAGAGGCAATGGGCTGAGGCGAGGATTCGCTACTCCAACGCCGACTCCTTCGCCGGATAGTAAATAGCTTGAAAAGCGATGTTTGAAGTCGTTATGGTATTAGGTAATAAGAGAGTCTTCTTACCACCTCCTTGTAAGGTGGGCCGGGAACCCGGGAGCCCGTCACCCCCTGGCGGGCTACCCGGTGAACTAATTCGATCTGTTTCTTTCGCGGGTTCAAGAGGAGGGACATCCTAGATGTTCACAAAATTGGGAATCCTGATAGTGATAATTGGTTTGGCTTTTAGTAGTGCGGCCTGTCAGTTTGCCCAACGGGCGAAGACTGATACAACTCCATACTATCAGAAACGAATACTCTATGGCGATGAGATCTATGGAAAGATCTACACTAGGGATGGTGAGGTTTACGCTGGCAAGCGTCTTAGGATCATTGCCAATGGAACGGCCAACTTCGCTCGCCAGATGACGATTGCTCATCCCGATGATGATTTCTATGGTCTGTCTAGGGAAACCGAATACGCTGTGCGGGCTAGGGACATTCGAGTCATAGAGATCATATCTCCCTCGAAGGTCGTTGTAACAACGGTCAACGGCAAGAAGATTGAGATGGAGCTGTTGCCAGGTGTTAGGCACTATCGGGCGTTTGAGATTATGACTTACGATTTTGGAGGCTGGGGGTCTGAGGTGAGCGTCCCGTTCATGGATGCCAGCAAGGTAATCCTCTGGTCATACTCTGATAGTCCCGCACCTTATCTTCCGTAGTAATGAGTGCCTTGAGCAAATAGTCCTTGATGGAGGGTTGTGATGGGAAAAGATTTTCGACTTCCCAATCTGAGTGATTTCACCAGGATAAGTTTAGTCTTTATTGCGATTTGCCTCTTGGCAGTTCCTTTCGCCTGCTCGAGGCGCGACTCGGGGAGCGACAAATCGCCTACTGGTCCATCGGCGCCTTATATGCTTTCGATCACTGCAAAGCCCTCGGAGCTTTATCCCTACGAGAACACGTTGGTCATGGTTGATGTGAAGGATGGATACGGAAAGGACCTGGATGCGCCGGTTGTCGTCAATGTTACTACAACGGGCGGCTTCTTCGAGAACGGCGAGAACAGGATATCCGGCGAGGTGCTCGATAACGCCTCGTTTTGGCTTACCTATGATCCAGACCACTCACCGAATCCAGACTTTCCGGGCACAAAGACGGTCACTGCCATTATCGACTATGGCTGCCAGAACAGCTATGTCATGGATACTACCGACGTTATTTTCATGAGTCAGGGCAACAGGGTTGGCTCTATCTCGGTGACGGCTGACCCGACATACATAACTGATGCGGATAACAACTTCTCACTTATCACTGCGACGGTTGTTGGGGAACACGGGGCACCTCTATCGGGCGTTACCGTTTACTTCTCCATGCAGGGCGGTGTGAGCTCGAGCTTCGACGCCAGTTCTGTTGATACTAACGCCCTGGGCGTTGCCCAGACGGTGTTCAGGCCGAATGGGGATGTGGGCGTTCTGAAAGTTTGTGCACAGGCAGGGACGAAGACCGCCTGCGTGGACATTCATTCAGAGAAAGCGACTACAACGAGGTAGCTGGCACCGAGCGCGATCACGTTTCATTTGAGAGATATAAAGCGAAGGCGCCGCCGGACCTCCGGCGACGCCTTTTGGCGTTGTTGAGTGCTTGACAGGGAGCGCAATCGACGTGATCTGCAGGAGAGATTGGATGCTTGGCCTTGACCGCAGATCGCCGGCGTGTGTATATTTTGATATGCGCTACACCTCTCGTGCGGCAGCGCACGAGAGTGAGCGAGAAACAGGAGGGCTGGTTAGATGGAGTTCCAGGAGAAGTTTGGTAAACAGGGCTTGACGTTCGACGATGTCCTTCTGATCCCTGGCCGGTCAGAGGTTCTGCCCCACGAGGCCGACCCGCGCGCGCGGTTGACCAAGGACATAACGCTGAACATCCCAATCATAAGCGCCGCGATGGACACGGTAACGGAGAGCAGGCTGGCAATAGCGCTTGCGCGTGAGGGCGGGCTTGGCGTTATTCATCGCAATATGTCCATCGAGTCCCAGGCCGCGGAGGTCGATCGCGTGAAGCGGTCCGAGAGCGTTGTTGTGATGGACCCTGTAACGATCGGCCTTGACGATCGAGTGAGCAAGGCCAAGATGATGGTTCGGAAGCACAAGGTCTCTGGCTTTCCGGTGGTCGATTCGTCCGGGAAGTTAGTTGGGCTTTTGACACACAGGGACCTGAGGTTCGAGCCGGACACCTCGAAGAAGGTGGCGGAGGTGATGACGCCGCTGGAGAAGTTGGTAACTGTTCCGCCAAACACGCCGACGGAGGAGGCCAAGCTGTTACTTCACCGCAACAGGATCGAGAAGCTTCCCGTGGTGGATGAGAGCGGGGCGTTGGTGGGGCTGATGACATTCAAGGATATCGAGAAGTCGATGTTCTATCCGAGGGCCTGCAAGGACGCTCTTGGTCGGCTGAGGGTGGGGGCCGCAGTCGGCGTTTCGGCGGACACCCCGGACCGTGTCGATGCCCTAGTTGATGCAGGCGTTGACGTGATCGTTGTCGATACGGCCAACGGTTTCTCGAAGGTCGTGCTCGACATGGTGGAACGGCTGAAGTCGGAGCATCCCGAGACGCCGCTCGTCGCGGGAAATGTCGTTACAGCCGATGGAGTAGAGGCGCTGAGCAGATCAGGCGCTGAGGCAGTGAAGGTTGGGATCGGCCCGTCTGCCATCTGCACAACGCGAGTGGTTGCGGGCGTCGGTGTTCCGCAGTTGACGGCGATCTACGAATGCGCGAAGGCGGCGGCCAACCGGGGGATTCCACTGATCGCAGACGGCGGCATCAAGTATTCCGGGGACATCACGAAGGCGATCGGTGCGGGCGCTGACTGCGTAATGATAGGCAACCTTTTCGCTGGGACAGAGGAGACGCCAGGCGAGATAGTGCTTTACGAGGGCCGAAGCTACAAGGCGTATCGAGGGATGGGCTCCCTGAGCGCGATGAAGGCTGGCGGCAGCGACCGTTACTTTTACAAGGAGGGTGCGGAGGAGAAGATGGTCCCTCAGGGGATTGAGGGTATGGTTCCCTACAAGGGTTCCGTCGCGTCCTTGGTTTGCCAGCTTATTGGCGGGCTTACAGCGGGCATGGGCTACTTGGGCGCCCGCACAATCGATGAGCTTAAGCAGAAGGCCCGATTCATCCGGGTAACCACGGCGGGGCTCAAGGAGAGCCATCCCCATGGCGTTCTGATCACGAGGGAGGCGCCAAATTATCAGCTTGGATGATGCGGAGATTGAACGTCGTAAGCCGAAAGTTAGGAGAGGCTAGCGGTGATGCGGCTTTCTTTCGTAAAGATGCATGGTCTCGGAAATGACTACATTTTGTTCGACGCAAGCGACTGCGCTGTCGAGGGGATCGATCTTGGCCAGCTCGCCAAGGACCTCTGCAGGCGGCGGTTCAGCATCGGGGCGGACGGTATTGCTGTTCTCAGCATGGGAGGCGCGGATGCGGACATCCATATGAGGGTCTTCAATCCTGACGGCTCCGAGGCTGGCTCGTGCGGGACAGCCTTCAGGTGCGCGGCGCGGTATGCGTTCGAGCGAAAGGGATTTGCGGAGGCGACGACCTCTGGCGTGCGGATAGCTACATCCCACCGCAATGTTCTTGCTCGGATTGTCCAGAGCGAGGATGACCGCACTCTGGTCGAGGTTCGTATGGGCAAGGCACTTTTTGGCCGGGGCGACATACCTGCCGTGGGCCCAGGCGACGAGGATTTTCTGGAACAGCCAATAGCAATTCAGGGCGAGGAATTGACCGTTTCGGCGGTCTCGGTGGGGAATCCCCACGCGGTAGTTTTCTGTGATGATGCGTCAAACATTCCGCTCACAAGGCTCGGGCCAGCGATTGAGAACCATCCTGTATTCCCACGGAGGACCAATGTGCACTTCGTCCAAATTATCTCAAGAAGCGAGCTCAAAGTCCGCACATGGGAGCGGGGCACTGGGCCGACGCTTTCGTGCGGGACAGGCGCCTCAGCAGCCGTGGCGATTGCGAGCCGTTTGGGGAAGGTGGACACGCCGGTTCAGGTGCAAATGCCGGGCGGGATTCTTAAGATAGACGTCGATCAACTGGGCGAGATAACGATGCTGGGTGAGGCAGAACCTGTGTTTAGTGGGTGGATAGAGTATGAGGCTTAAGAGGGAGCAGGTGCGCTTTTTGGCTGGTCGAATAGTGGATGACCTTGTGAAAGAGAAGCTGATTGAGGTTGACAGGTCAGACCTTGAGATGCTTCGGGTGATGGTCGATGACTTTGTGCTTGACCAGTTGCTTATCGAGGATAGGCTGAATGATGAGGTTCGGAAGCTGTTGGATCAATATAGAGACAAGATGCGCCGGGAGAACATCAGCTATCAGGATATGTTCAAGATGATCAAGAAGCGCCTGATTGATGAGCGTAACTTGGTGGTCTGAGCGGGTTGCCCTGGTTGCAGGAAGGCGGAGTTGATGAGACTTAGCGACGACAAGATAAGCGATATTGCATTCAAGTTGACGGACCGCTTGAAGGAGGACGAGCGAGTGAGGTTTGTCGCGTCGGAGAACGTTGTCCGGGCTGCTATCAGACGAACGATAACCTCGGAGTTGAAGCTGGAGGACGAGGTCATCCAGATAGTGCTTGGCAAGCTTGATGCGATGAAGTCGGTCAAGCGCGATACTCCCAAATGGGAGGCTCACTTCGAGCGGCTCTACGCTGCGGAGATGGCCAAGCGGGGGCGTCAGTGGGACATAAACGTCCGCGACGTTTTCCGGTAGAGCTATTTGGGCGACCCAGCGTGCTGAGCATCCACTTCAGGGCGGAGCGGCATAGCGCTTGGGGCTTCCTTCTGCTGCTGTGTGCAACCTGTGCATTTATGGGCACGGGCCTATTCTCTGATTGCACCGCCGCAAGTCACGTTTCAGATGGTTTTCTCGTCTCGCCGCTGGAATGCTCGCCCGACCTTGACACGATTCGATTTGAGTTTAGGCTCTCCGATTACCACATTGACAGGACGCTCCAGCGGTCCAAGGGGACGTTGGTCTCCGTGCCAGGGCTTCGAAACACGATGAAGGCGGGTGAGCCACCTCTTCCAGTCAAGGGCTTTTATGTCGGCATTCCGGCCGATGTCTCATCCGCCACCGTGAGGCTTTTGTCCGAGGATTCCCATTTTGAGCATGGCTGCAGGATACTTCCCTGGCGACAGCCCGGCTCCGAAGATTCGTCCGAAGCCGAGCCGAGCGATGCAGCCTGCGTGCGCAACGGGCTGTTTCCGCCAAAGCCGGTCACGATCGGCCACATAGGCTTCCTCAGAAGCCAGAAGATGGCCCTCATCAAGATATACCCCATCCAGTTCGACGCGAGTCGCAAGCTGCTGCGAATCGTGCGAAGCGGAACGGTTGAGATAAGGCTCGTTCGCGACGCCCGGACGCTTCCTGCCGATGCCGAGCTCGGCC